>JBDNHJ010000193.1:0-46653 GCA_041688835.1 Fuerstiella sp. | reverse complement strand
TCTCGATGCACTCGACCCAGAAGTTTTCAAGAAGGTCACTCGCCGTGACAGCTACGATAAAGTGATCGAAGGCATTCAGGCTGCCCGTGAGGCCGGATTCAGCCCGATTAAACTGAACGCCGTATCGGTGAAAGGCCTGACCGAAGATCAGATTATCCCATTCGCAGAGTTGGCCCGCGAAACCGACACAGAAGTCCGGTTCATTGAATTCATGCCTCTGGACGCAGACAGCAAATGGCAGCACAACAAAGTGCTGCTGGCGGCTGAAATCATCGAGCGACTGGAAACGACTTTTGGTACTCTAGTGCCCGTTGAATCCGCCAACCCGAACGCTCCAGCAAACGACTACCAGTTTGCGGACGGACGCGGCCGGATTGGCATCATCGCTTCAGTCAGTCAGCCATTCTGCAGCACGTGCAATCGATTTCGGCTGACCGCTGAAGGCAAGTTACGAAACTGTCTGTTCAGTATGGAGGAAACCGACGTCCGCGGTCTGCTTCGAGGCACCGGTTCGGACGCAGACATCGCCGCCGCCATGCTGGCCAGCGTGGCCGCCAAGAAAGCCGGACATCAAATCAACTCCGCAGACTTCGTCCAGCCCGACCGACCGATGTACTCTATCGGCGGCTAGTGTTGGCGCCGCGAATTTCGCCTCCATTCGCCTCCATTCGCCTCCATTCGCCTCCATTCGCCTCTGGGTTGACCCCAGTGGAAACAGGCGTTTGCATGACGCTGTACGATCTTTGGGCAGTGCAGAAGCCTTAAACTCACCGAGATGAACAAGCTGTCGATTTAGTGAGCGGCACGCTAGCCGCCGGCAATGCACTGAAAAACGCTGTGAAAAGCCGGCGGCTAGCGCTGTGCCGCTCACAAATCCCGACTCAATGGACAGCTTGATGAACTCGGTGGCGAAGGTGAATCGAGGAACAAAACTTGCGCAAAACAGTACTCTGTGCAATACCGACTTTTTTTCATCCCCGCGTCAGCCCAATGGGACACATTCAAAACAGGAAACAGCCAGATGCACAGAATCATATTCGCAGCGCTAGTCGCGTCATGTCTGATGGCCGAAGCCTCAGCCGTGGAACGCATCTTTGTGTGGCCGGATTTGGCTCCCGCAGAAACAAAGCGCGATACGGGAACCACGCAGCCACCCCGATCAGGCGAAGAGCCGCCGGTGACGCGAGTCACACATATCCGTCGCCCGGCGATTGATGTCTTTCTGGCGAACAAACCCAACGGCAGCGCGGTTGTGGTGCTGCCGGGTGGTGGGTTTGCAAAAGTTGTCCCGGACAAAGAAGGCTCCGAAGCTGCACCTTGGCTGAACCAACTTGGCATTTCGGTGTTCGTGCTCAACTATCGCACCAACGAAGACACACCGAAATCAGAACCCGCATGGCAGCGTCCACTACAGGACGTTCAACGCACACTGCGATTGATTCGCCATAACGCCGACCAATGGAAGATCGACCCGGATAAAGTCGGCGTGCTGGGGTTTTCAGCGGGCGGTCAGGTCGCCGCTATTCTGCATACAGCGGAAGGCAAGGCGGCTTATGAAACGATCGATGAAGTCGACAGCCAGAACTGCAGACCGGATTTTTCCATGCTGATTTATCCGTGGAAAATCCAACTGCCGAACGGCGAACTACTGACTGACATCAAACCGGCAAAGACATCTCCACCGGCCTTCATCGTGCATACTCACGACGACAACTCCTCGTCCGTGGGCAGCGTGCTGCTGTACGCGGGACTCCGCAATAACAATGTGCCCGCCGAATTGCATGTCTACGAAAACGGCGGCCACGGTTATGGAATGCGTCCCGTGGCAGGTTCCCCAATCGGTACTTGGCCCCAAACCGCAACACCGTGGCTGCAACGGCACGGCATCGCAAACCCGTAAGACCTGCGGCTTGCCGGGGCTCAACCTTTCCCACAAACTCAACCATCCAACATTCCCTCCATTGTCCATTCGACGACGACTTCCAACCCATGACAACCAATCTCAGCTATACACCCGCCGCGATGGCTCAGCGAGCCTCCGAACAAGCGATCGGTTTTCTGATCCAACAGGGCATCGAAAACGCCGATTGCCTATCGCTGGCTGCTGGCTTCGTCGATCCAGTGACGCTGCCTGTCGAACTTGTCCGCACAACGACGGCCAAGATTTTGAGCGACGCGGCCAATGGCCAAGCCACATTGCAATACGGCACGACGCAGGGGGCTGAGCACTTGCGGGCCGTGTTTCGAGACTACCTGTGTGAACTCGAAGGACCAGACAGTCGCATGGCCAATGTTCCGTTAAGTCGCCTGATGCTGACCACAGGATCACAGCAACTGCTGGCGCTGGCGTCGCAGGCGATCTTTAACGAAGGCGATATCTGTCTGGTCGCTGCCCCAACTTACTTCGTGTACCTTGGGGTGCTGGATGGTGTGGGAGCAGAAATTATTCCGGTCCACACAGACGGCGACGGAATGTGCCCGGTCGCGCTGGAAAAAGAACTGCAACGTCTGTCGGATGACGGGCAACTTCACCGTGTAAAAATGGTTTATGTTGTCAGCTACCACGACAACCCGGCCGGAATCAGCGTCAGCCACGAACGGCGACCGAAGCTGGCCGAATGTGTGCGAAAATGGTCGACAGATCACAAGATCTTTCTGCTGGAAGATGCCGCCTATCGTGAACTGCACTACGACGGTCCGCATCTGCCCAGCATCTGGTCGTTCGACAACGAAGACGATCATGTCATCCTGTCACAAACATTCTCCAAAAGTTTTTCGCCGGGAATTCGTGTGGGAGTCGGCGTTCTGCCACAGGAACTCATCAAACCTATTTCTGACCTGAAAGGCAACGAAGACTTTGGCAGCACGCACCTGAGCCAAAACATCGTGGCCGAAGTGCTGAAAACAGGTCAATACCGCCAACACGTGGACATGCTGCAGAACAGCTATCGCATCAAACGTGACGCGATGCTGTCGGCGGCGGACGAATTTTTTGCGGACATCGCGGGAGTCACTTGGCTGAAGCCCAACGGCGGATTATACGTTTGGATGACACTGCCCGATTCAATTCCCACAGGCTTTGACAGCCCACTATTCAAGCAGGCCACAGAAGTCGACAAGGTGATGTATGTGCCGGGTGAATTGTGCTACCCGTCCAGCTGGCAGCAACGCCCGCGTAATCAAATGCGACTCAGTTACGGCGTACTGGATGCGGACGGAATTCGCGAAGGCATGCGTCGGCTGGCAACCGCCGTCCGGACAGTCAGCGATGGATAAAAATGATGCCGCACGAACTCTGGCGACCAACTTGTGAACAGTGGATGCTGCAACTGCGAGCCGCGTTGTTGACAGCAACGCGTTCGTTTTTTAATGAACGCGGCTACCTTGAAGTCGAAACTCCGCTGCTGTCGCACGACATCGTCGTGGATGCTCACCTAGAACCATTCTGTTTTTCTGACGATGGGCACAGTGAACCATTGTTTCTGCAGACCAGTCCGGAAGCTGGCATGAAACGATTGCTGGCCGCTGGCAGCGGATCCATCTTTCAGATCACGCGATCGTTTCGTAAGGCAGAGCAAGGCAGCCGCCACAATCCAGAATTCACGATGCTGGAATGGTATGGCGTCGATACCACCTACCACGACCAAATGCAGCTCACAGAAGAACTCGTCCGCCATTGCGCAGCGGTGGTCCAACGCTGGCCCAAAGTTATCGAGCGCAAGACATTGACCGACGCAACTTTCGACAAACTTGCCTACGACGCGGCTTTTCCGCAGGCTGAAACGGGAATCCTGAACCTAAAGCTGGCTGAGCTGCAATCGCTGGTGGCAGAACACACAACATTGCAGGATTCGGCATTCCACATCGACGATCGAGATGACCTGCTGAACATTCTTTTGGCGGAATGTGTTGAGCTTAATCTCGGCAAACCGCAGCCTCAGTTTCTGTGCGACTACCCCTTATCGCAGGCGGCTCTGGCGGAAAAAAACGTCGCGGACGAACGCACGGCCTGCCGCTTTGAACTCTACATCGGCGGTCTGGAAATCTGCAACGGCTATCAGGAACTGACCGACTCCGAGGAATTACAACGGCGCGACATACAACAAAACACAAACCGGACCGCCCACCGATCCGGGTGTCTGCCCGGTGCCAAACATCTGCTCGCGGCTATGCAGTCGGGACTGCCGCCCTGCTCTGGCGTGGCTTTAGGTTTCGATCGCCTCATCATGAGTCTCACCGGACTCCATGATATTTGCCAAGTCATCCCATTCCCGGCAGATCGAGCGTAGTCAAAATCTCAAATCGCCTATGGAAGTGGAGCAGACACCTGCCATCCCAATGCCCATTGCAGCTGAAACTGAGCTTCGTTGTAGGCGATGACAGATTCGAGGTACGCTTGGCGTGAGGCTTCCAAGGCTTTTACCGACTGCAGCACTTCGATCGGCAAGCCCTGTCCTTCGCGGATGCGACTGAGGTTGCGGTCGTACGAATCCTGAGCTGACTGAATGGACAATTGCGTGACCGCCATTCGTTCGCGACGATGAACGACCTGCGTGTGAGCTTCTGCGATTTCACGAGCGACGTTGTCCATCAGGCTCACTTTGCGGAACATCGCTTGGTGCACCTGAGCTGCGGTGCGTCGGCGAGCGGACCGTTCACCGAAACCGAAGTTGCGAATTTCCCATGTGACCATCGCGTCCAAGTCGTACCGATCGTCGACGTTGTTGATCGCCGTTCCCGTGTCGCCTCCAAAGCCACCTGCGCTCAATCCCAGCAGAACGCTCGGAACAAACGGCGCGTACTTCTGTCGTTGATAATGATCACACGCTGCGGCAACCAAGGCCTGAAGTTCCTTGAGTTCCGGGCGATTGGAAAGCCCCGCGCTGATCAGCGCGCCCTGATCCAGCTGCGTCGACACGAGTTCAATCGGCACCACGGTGGGGTCCATGGGAACAATCTTCTGTCCCGGATCGGCGCTGATGGCATACGCCAGACGGGCCGACGAAACATCGACGTTTTCGCGGGCAGCCGCAATTCGACCGTTAATCAGACTCAGTTCCGTGCGCATCCGATCTGAGTCGGCTTGCAGCCCCTGACCAGCTGCGGCGAAGTCGTCCGTGATTTTGCTCAGCGAAGCCGTACTGTCTCGGACGTCTTCCAAAATTCGCAGCTGCTGGTGAGCGTCCAGCAATGTGATGTATGCCAAAGCGACATCGCGGAGTTGTTTGTTGACGACCGCTTTCTCCGCGTGACATGTTGCCCACGCTGTTTTTTGTGCAATGTCTGGTTGAAAAATCGCGTCGGCCAGATGGAACTGAGCCACAATACCCGGCGTTGGAGTGGTACCGGCACCGGTCGCACCGGCTCCGAGTCCATACTGGAATGAGCTGCGATTCACATCAATGATATCGCCGTTACTGGCCTGATAGTTTCCATCGTGTCGGTGAAAGCTGAAACCGGTTTGAATATTCGGCAGCCAGAGTATCTCAGCCTGTTCCAAGTTGGCGTAGGCTTCCTGCACCTTCCACTGAGCGAACCCAACAGCCGGATGGTCGCGACCGACCATCGACAACGCACTCGGCAAATTCAACGGCATCGCAGCTTGCGGAACAACGTCGTTCGGCAAGTCAGCCTGAACGGAGACCGCAGTCACCAAGCTGTCTGACTGAGACGGTTGTTCCGCAACGGTCGAATGTTGCGCCGCAAGATGCACCTGCTTCAGCTCTGATGTCGTTGACGTTCCGGCAGATTCATCGGCTCTATTAACAACGACGTTTCGTAGTCCGTGGCATCCACTTAGACAGACTAAGCCACCTAAAAACCAGGCTTGAATTGTGGTCGAACGCATAGAACCTCCCTGTTCTGATTTGTGCGAGTATCGGGAATCATCGGCCGTTTCGAAGCGATCGTCACTGCGTTTGCAGTACCCGCTGCTGGTAATCGAGACAGTCCGGGCGGTTGCAGACGTCGTTACTGCGATAGCAATCCGCACGGATGTGCCAATGATGCGGACAATGACATCTGCAAACTGCAACGGCTAACAACTGAATGTCTGTCTTCCGCACTAACCGCGTGATATCGTGCAGGCAGCCAAAATTCGCTAATCGGTAAAGGTTGTCCTAATGAAATTGCTTCGCCATGCGGTTAACTCGCTGTTTTCAGGAAGCCTCATGCTGTCGATGGCCGGTTGTTCCATGCCCGCAGCGGCGGAACCCAATGCTGCGGCTGAGTCGAACGCCCAACAGCCTGTGACTGTGAAAGCCGTCACCGTAGTGGAACAGGAAGTTCGCCGCACAAGCAAACAGCCGGCCACCGTTTATCCGTTTTACACGGCCGAAATTCAGGCAAAGGTGCATGGATATGTTACAGAAGTGCAAGCCGACATTGGCGACGTCGTGCAGACCGGTGATGTTCTGGCCATCATCGACGTTCCCGAAACCGTCAAACAGCGGCTGATGTCATTGGCCATGGTCGAACGCCAGAAAGCTGAAGAACAACGCGCGACCGCTGGTCTCGAACTGGCCGAAGCCAACGTGCTGGCGTCGGAAGCCATGGAATCAGAAACGCGATCCAAGCTGCAACAAGCCGAAGCCACTCTGGCCGCTGCAGAAGCCGAATTTCAGCGAACAACAGACCTCGTTCAACGAGGTTCCATTCAGGCTCGAATTCTGGACGAAGTGCGTGAACGACGAGATTCCGCAGCCGCCGGAAAAACAGCCGTCACGGCCACAATTGCTTCGGCGGTCGCCAATGTCACCGTCGCCAAAGCTAAACTGACGGCTGCCAAAGCCGATCAGCAAGTTGCCGCCGCAGAAACAGCGACCAAAGTACGTGAAGTCGAACAACTGGACGAATTCATCAAGTACGCCACGTTAACCGCTCCGTTTTCTGGTGTGGTCACGGCACGCAACGTTTCACCAGGAAATCTGGTCACCGAACGCAGCAAACAGACTCCACTGTTTGTGGTCAGCCAGCTGGACAAAGTTCGCATTCAGATACCGGTGCCAGAAAACGACGCCGCGTTCGTGAGTCGCGGAGATTCGATCAGCATGACGTTTCCGTCGTTCACCGCACAAGAAGCCATGACCGTTCCCGTCACGCGACTCACCGGCAGTCTTGATCCCAGCACGCGCACGATGCTGGTTGAGGCTGAGGTGTCGAATCCGGATGGCAAACTGATTCCAGGCATGTTCGGACAAGCTTCGATTACTCTGTCCTCAAACTTAGCCGCCACCGTACTGCCAGCGCGAGCCGTTCGCTTTAGCGACGCCGGCGACGCGTATGTCTACGCGATTGCTGGTGAAACAGTGACCGTCGTGCCCGTGACCACTGGAGCGGATGACGGCAATACGATCGAAATTACATCTGGGCTGAACGCTGGCCAAGTGGTCATCGACGCTCATTTGCAAAGATTCGTGGATGGCCAAGTGGTCAGGGTCGTGGAGTAGAAATTCTACGTTATCGAAGTGACGCCTTGTGTGCCACAGACAGTGCCAATGGCACACGGCATTGCCCCCGACCAACTGCCATATCAAACATTCGCTTCAGCCGAATTGAACCAACATGGGTCTTATTAATTTCTCCTTAAAGAATCGATTCGCGGTCCTTGCCGCAGCAATCGGGCTGTGCCTGCTGGGGGCGACTGTCATCCCGAGCATCACCGTCGATATTTTGCCGGACTTCAAACAACCGGTCGTCGTGAGTTTCTTTTCGTATCCTGGTCTGCCTACGCTGGATATGGAAAAATCCGTCAGTTCGCGGGTCGAACGAGCACTCACGCTGGCGGGAAAAATCGAACACCAAGAATCACGCACCGTTCCCGGCGCTGCGGTGATCAAGATCTTCTTTCAACCCGGAGCCGATCCCAGTGCGGCGATGAACGACATCGTCAACCTCGAAGCCAGCGACATGTTTCATCTGCCGCCGGGTATCGAATGGCCGTTCACGTTGCGCAGTGAACCTTCGAACTTGCCCGTTGTGCTGGCGGCGATTTCCGGCGAAGGGCTTAGCGAATCGGAACTGTACAGCATTGGTTATTACGCAGTGCGAAACAAAATGGGAGGCCTGAAAGGCGTTCAGATTCCTCATCCGTTCGGCGGCAAGTTTCGCCAGATGATGGTCTACGTCGATCCGGCGAAGCTGCAAGCGCACCACGTCAGCGCCAAAGATGTTGTCGACGCCGTGACCAAGGCGAATCTGGTGATGGCCGGCGGATCGGCGCGCATCGGCGGCATCGACTACCAAGTCCATCCCCAGAATACGCTGCCCACAACCGCGGATATCGAAGCCATTCCGGTGGTGGTACGTGATGGGAAGCCGGTGTTTGTGCGCGATGTTGGTCGAGTCGTCGATGACGCGGCTTTGCAGTACAACGTTGTGCGAGTCAACGGAAAACGCAGCGTGTACTGCCCGTTGCTGCGAGAACCCGGCGAAAACACGATCGAGTGCGTTGACCGCATCGCGAAAGGCCTCGACGCAGAAATCCCGCAGATGAAGTTGCGCGGCGATATTCCGGAAGCAACCGAAGTGACTCTGGTCTCTGACCAGTCCAGCTACATTCGACAAGCGCTGACAAACCTGTACAACCAAGTTGGCCTTGGAGCCCTGCTGGTGGCTGTGGTTGTCCAGATCTTTCTGCGACGATTTCTGCCGACGGTCATCATCTGCTCACTGATCGTACTGGCGATCATGATTGGCGGGTTGGGCTTTGCGTTCACCGGTCAAACCATCAACGTGATGACTTTGGGCGGAATTGCGCTGGCCATTGGAACCGTGGTCGACGCCGGAATCGTGGTTGTGGAAAACATCATTCGACATCAGCGAATGGGCAAGTCGCCGATGGACGCTGCCGTCGAAGGAACTCAGGAAGTCTCCACCGCCATCCTTGCCGGAACTATCACCACCTTGGCCGTGTTCCTGCCCGCCGTGTTTCTGACGGGAATGATCAAATACCTATTCGCTCCACTGTCACTCGCGGCAACGTTCACGATTGGGGCATCGTACATTCTGGCCCTGACCGTCATCCCGGCCTTCTGCGCCACGTTTGTGCGTGAAACAGTGCAGCAGGCAGCGCTGGAAACTGACAACGCCGCAGAAAGTGCGAAGCCCCAAGGCCTGTACGGCCATCTGCTGAACATTGCTCTCAAGGTTCCCGCGCTGACAGCATTCGTCATTGTCGCTGGTGTGGGATCTTCGTTTCTGCTGTGGCCGATGATCGGCACAGAACTGTTTCCTGAAGTCGATTCCGGCTCATTCGAAATCCGCATCAAAACAACGCCCGGCACGGAGCTGCTTGAAACCGAAAAAATTGTGGCGCGCCTCGAAGATTCCGTAAAGGAAGTGATCCCGGAACACCAAATCGAAACGCTGATCGCCAATATCGGCCTGCCCGTTGGTAAAGGCGCGGGGTTTTCGACCGTCTTAAGTTCCAATTCTGGCCCCGACACGGCCTATCTGATCGTGAACCTAAAGCCCGAAGGTCGAACCATTGCGACTCAAACTTACATTGCGGAACTACGCGAAAAACTGGCCGAAGATTATCCGCTGGAACAATTCGTGTTTGTGTCCGGCGGCATTGTCAACATGGCGTTAAACGAAGGCGTACCGACGCCGATCAGTGTGCAAGTCTCTGGCGGAAGTCTGCAACAATGCCGCGACAATGCAGAACGAGTCGTCGCCGAGGTGCAGAAGATTCCGGGCACGCGAGACGTGCAGATCGCTCAAGCACTCGACTATCCACAGTTCGATGTGCAGGTCGATCGCACACGAGCAAAATACCTAGGGCTGGACCAAGACGAAGTCGCTAAGACTGTTCTGACCGCTTTGGGTTCCAGCATTGGCTACGCGCCGACGATTTGGGTCGACCCGAAAACCGGCGTCGACTTCTTTATGGGTGTCCAATACGAAGACAACGAATTCGAATCGTTGGACGACATTCGCAATATCCCCTTGTCGCTGAACACCCCCCACGGACCGGTCACAATTCCATTGTCGAACATCGCGACGGTGAAGCGAGTCAACATTCCGGGTGAGATTGCTCATTATAACATTGGTCGAGTGAACGATATTCATGTCAACGTGGCTGGTCGAGATATCGGATCGGTGGCGGCCGATGTGCAGGCGGTGTTGTCGGGTATGGAATTCGAAAACGGGGTGGCTGCAAAGATTCGCGGGCCGGTGGAAACCATGAATGAAGGCATGAGCACTCTGAGCCTAGGCCTGATTGTTGCCGGGATTTTGGTGTACCTTGTGCTGATGGCTCAGTTCCGATCGTTCGTCGATCCGCTGATTATCATGCTGGCCGTGCCGCTGGGACTGGGAGGCGTGTTGGTGATTTTGTATCTGACGAAGACCAACATCAACATTCAATCGTTGATGGGAACGCTGATGATGATCGGCGTGGTGGTGAACAATTCGATCCTGCTGGTCGAATTCGCCAATCGTCGTCGAGACGCAGGTCTGTCGGCTCGCGATGCCGCGATGTCGGCCGCTCAAGTGCGCCTACGTCCGATTCTGATGACGTCGCTGACACTGGTGGCGTCGATGCTGCCGCTGGCGATTCAGTTTGCTCCAGGCAACGAAGCCATGATTCCACTGGCACGAGCACTACTCGGCGGAATGCTGGCTTCCACACTGTTGACACTGATTCTGGTGCCGTGCGTGTATTCGTTGGTACACCGCCGATCAACGGTGGCTGTCAGTTAACTTTGTTGAACGTCGTCCTGTGGAGTTCGTTTTCCCGGTCGAAAGTAACGTTTCGATTCGTTGACCGCCGTCCGGCGCGTTGCCAGTCGCACCAGCAGGCTCACAAAATAGTCCTTCCAGCCTGGAATGACGTACTGCTTACGTTTTTCCAAGGCGACCATGGCAGACTTCACGATTTTGAAGGGAGTCTGCGACGAGTGTTTTTCGAGCCAACCGGGAGCGCCAGCGACGTCGAAGAACTCAGTCCGTGTCACACCGGGACACAGAGCCATGACAGTCACGCCGCGACTGCGAGCTTCTGCCCACAGCGCTTCGGTGAAGTGCAGGACGTACGACTTGCTGGCGGAGTAGGCTGCCATAAAGGCGACTGGCTGAAACGCGGCCACCGATGCTAAATTGATCACAGCCCCGTGACCTCGTTCTAACATACCGGGCAACACGCGGTACGTCAGGTCAGTCAGTGTATTGATGTTCAGATTCAACAGACGCTGAATATCTTGGGGCGCGGTGGTCTCAATTTCTCCAATGAGGCCGATGCCCGCATTGTTGACCAGCAGTTCGATTTGAACGCCCTGTTTTTCGATTTCTGCCATCAGCCTCTCAGCCGCGTCGGCTTCAGATAGGTCGATGGTCACGATATGACATTTGGTGCCATGTTTGGTGACGAGGTCTTCCGCCAGCGCGTTCATGCGGTCGGTGCGCCGAGCGGCCAGCACCAGATGCATTCCGCGACCAGCCAACCGCGCCGCAAACTCCGCTCCGATGCCAGAAGAGGCGCCGGTGACAAGAGCCCATCGGTCGTTGTACGCATCAAGCAAAGAACAGACCTTTCAAAAACGACCACTCGACGTTGACGATCCTATCGTCACCGCTCCACCGCGCATCTTATCACTTTCTGGCAAATCGTCAGTCCTTGCAGGCCGTTTCGTTGAGTACGATTGTCAAGAAAGTCCAAGCGCGTCCCCCTTAGGTGAAGACTGTGAACACGAACCGACTTGTTTTATCACGCATGGAAGTCCGTGCGATCGATGCCGCCGCCGTCCGTGAACTCGGGCTAACCGGCGTGCTATTGATGGAAAATGCGGCTCGAGGCGTCGCGGATGTGGTGCAGCAGGAATTCCCGAATGTCAGCCAGGTCACAATTCTGTGTGGTCCGGGCAACAACGGGGGAGACGGACTGGCGTTGTGCCGACAGCTAGCGGCGGTCAACATCGACACCAGCGTTTTTCTGGTCACTGGCGGAAAATCGCTAGCTGATGATGCCGCCGTGAACCTGAAGATTCTGACCGCCGCTGGAATTCCGCCGGCATGCTTTGACGACGCCGCAGATGCAGTCCTTACGATTCGGTCGTTGACGAAGAACGATCTGATTGTGGACTGTCTGCTTGGAACCGGCGTTCGCGGCCCGGTCAAGCCACCGTTCGAAGAAATGATTGATGCCGTGAATGCTTCGCCCGCAACTGTGATCGCTGTCGACGTGCCGTCCGGGTTAAATTGCGACGACGGCTCTGTCGACGGGATTTGTGTACGCGCAGATCGCACGGTGACATTCGTGGGACTCAAGCAGGGATTTCTGGTGCCCGCCGCGAATCAGTTTCTGGGGCATGTCACGGTGGCTCATATCGGCCTGCCGCACCAGTGGGTTGCCGACTGGCTCAATAAACAACGCTCGTAACAAGTCACACTGGTTCACCGGCAGTGGATTGCAATGTCATTTCGCCTTCAACAGCGACTCCAGTTGTACTCGACCAACGTGCCACATGTAGTTCGGCCCGAAGCCACTTGTGCGTGGCCATTTTCGAGACACGGAACGGCTGAGATACTGCTTCGCCTGCACCAGATCTTTCTTCACGACCAGATGCATGCCGATATACAATTCGGTATAGAACAAACGTTTGTCACGTTCTACCGCAGGAAGATCGTGGGGGATTTCTGCCAGAGCTGCTTCCGGAGTCAAGCTGTCGTCGAAGAGTTTGTAAACCGCAGGGAACGGCTCCCGATCGTCTTTTTCGTACAGCAACAGTTCTTTCTTGGCGACCGCACTACCATTGGCTTTGCACTGGCTCAGATAACGCCAAATCCCGTTCTCACGGTCGACGTTGTCGAACGCATGATATTTCTCAAACTGAGCCACAGCCGTCTGGGGCTGATCGGCGAAGAACAGGGCAATTCCGAGTCGCCAATGTGCGGCATCAAGATCCGGATCAATCTTCACCATCGCCTGATATTCCGCCACAGCTTCTGGAAATTTCCCCAGAAAAAACAACGCATCGCCGCGCCGTGAATGCACCGATGTTGCCGATTGAGTTTCCGTTTCCGGTGCTGGATTTTGGATCAGCACTGCATGAAAAGACGCATCGAGTTCTGCGCGCTGCTGTTCGGACAACGGATGCAAAGCGTTTGCATTTGCATCCTGCGGCTCATCAGCCGTCAACGGCAAGTTCCACGATAAACTCACTAAGAAAATTGGCACACACACGAAACGGTTCATAGGTAGTTTCTGATTCGAGGTTCAGCTGGAAGAGTTAGAGAAGAAGAAGAATCGGTCTTATCTGCGATATCTACGTTTTGCCGACTTCAGTGTTTCACTGAAGGTCGACAGTTGAGAGAATCCAACGCCGTGAGCCCAATGACAGTCGCTTTGAGTTTAACATTCCCGACACAGTCCCACCATCGCCGGTCTGATCTATGAACAAACGATTTTCCGCCGCTGTCACAATCGCTGCAGCAGCAATTCTGTTATCGAGTCGTGCCACAGCTGTTGCGATTCCGGTCGAGACGCCTGTCAGTGATTTTTCGCTGCAGGACTTTCGTGGAAAAACGCACCGGCTGTCCGATTATCAGGATTCTAAAGTTGTCGTGTTGGCCTTTTTGGGCACAGAATGCCCACTGGTCAAATTGTATGGCCCTATCTTGGAGCAGATATCTGAGAAGTATCAGGCCAGTGGCGTCACCATTCTCGGAATCAACGCCAACCGCCAAGATTCGATCACTAACATTGCGGCCTACGCCAGACGACAGCAAATTACGTTTCCAATTCTCAAGGACGTCGGCAACACACTGGCCGACGCGACTGATGCACAGCGGACGCCCAGTGTGATCGTGCTGAACTCTGATCGCGTCATCGTTTATCAAGGGCGAATCGACGATCAGTATGGCATCGGCTACGCTCAGGAAAATCCGAAGCACACCTATCTGATCGATGCCATCGAAGCGACGCTTGCCGATCAGCGACCGGCTGTTGCGAACGTACCTGCGGAAGGCTGCCTGATCGGTCGCATGCGAAAGCCAGCGGCTGACAGTTCCGTGACCTATGGCACTCATATTGCTCCGATTCTGGTGAAGCATTGTGCGGAATGTCATCGAGAAGGTGAGATTGCTCCATTCGCGCTCACAAGTTACGACGAGGTGGCTGGCTGGGCGGACATGATTCGTGAAGTCGTGGCCGATCAGCGGATGCCGCCATGGCATGCCGATCCGGCTCATGGAAAGTTCTCCAACGCGCGCGGCCTGAACGCCAAAGAACAGCAACTGATCAACCAATGGGTTCTGGCTGGTGCGCCGGCCGGAGATTTATCAAACCTGCCCGCCTTACCACCCAAGGCTGATGGCTGGCAATTGGATTCGGAACCGGATCTAGTCGTCCAGATGAATGAAACGTTCCGCGTGCCGGCAGATGGCGTCGTCAAGTACAAGTATTTCGAAGTTGATCCGGGACTGACAGAAGACAAATGGGTTCGGGCTGCCGAGGTGATTCCTGGCAGTCGCGACGTTGTGCATCATGTGCTGGTGTTCGCCAGAAACGGTCAGTCCGACGAGAACTCAGGAGCCGGTGGCGGATCATTTCTGACGGCCTACGTTCCGGGACTGCGAGCCGTCGAACTTCCCACCGGCATGGCAAAATTGGTTCCGGCAGGATCGAAAATTATTTTTCAAATGCACTACACTCCCGTGGGCGAAGCACGCACAGATCGCACTGCGGTCGGATTATATTTTGCGGATGAAAAAGACGTCGAACAAATTGTCGTGACTCAAGAAACCACACAACGTGACTTCGCCATTCCACCGCGGAATCCAAACTTCGAGGTCGAAGCCACCTCTCAGCGAGCTCCAATTCCGCTCCGGTTGCTGGCCATGATGCCTCATATGCATCTGCGAGGAAAGTCGTTCCGCTATGAAGCGCTGCTGCCGGATGGTCAACGACAAACTCTGCTGGATGTTCCGGCGTACGACTTCAATTGGCAAACTGGCTATCGCCTAGAAACGCCGCTGGATCTTCCAGCCGGAGCCAGAATGCGGTGTATGGCTCATTTCGACAATTCAGAAAACAATCTGAATAATCCAGATCCAGATGCCACGGTTGGCTGGGGCGATCAGACCTGGAATGAAATGATGATCGGGTATTTCGACGTGGCTTATCCACGATCACGTCCTGACGAACAACCTGCCGCAGCCATGCGACTGATGAAGCAGTTCGACAAGAACGAAGACGGAAAAATTCAGCGAAATGAAATACCGCAGAAATTGGTTCCCGTGTTTGAACAGCTCGACACAAACGACAACGATGAAGTCACACTGCAGGAACTCAAGCGGCTTCCCGCTGTGCGGTAACGCGAGATGTCCAGCGGCATGAACTGATCGCGATTCTATTCCTGCGACCGTCCCCCGCCGATTTCACATCGGTGGAGACACGTTTTTGCACGACGCGTAACACCCTGCCGCGATCAAGCTGACGTCAAACGGCACTGATCGCCAAGATGAAAATCGCAATTGACATCACACACACAATCGTACTACAAGCCGTCAGTCAACAGCAAGATGCCTGTTGCCGAATTCCCGGCACATTCGCCTTGTTCGATGGAGCGAACACCAATGCGACAACTCTTCACACTTGTACTCGCTTGTAGTTTGATCGGTTGCGGATCAAAGTCCAGCACACCGGAATCGGCCACAGCGGAATCAACTGTTACAGTCGATATGCCAGCATCGGCGGCGGGCAACCAAGCCGCATCGACATCCACATCAAAATCGTCACCTGTCGCAGCACTGCAGCAACGTGCACAGGCCGCTGTGGCTGCAAGGCAGCCGCAAGCCGCCATTGAGGCACTGAGCCAAGCCATCGGAATCGATCCGTCCGACTCGCACCTGTTTCACATGCGCGCCGATGTTTATAACCTGATTGGAGAATACGCCAACGCGCGAGCCGACTATTCACTGGCCGTGCAGGCTGATCCGCAGAACGCGGAGCTGTACAACACGCGCGGCTATTTTCTGATGACACGTGGAGCAACCGCAGATGCCATCGTCGACTTCAACAAAGCTGTTGAACTGAATCCGAAGTTCCCGGTGGCGTGGAACAATCGTGGTCTGATTCGACTGGGCGAAAAAAACTACGACGCCGCGATTGCTGACTTCAGCAAGGCCATCGAACTCGATAGCAAATACATCGACGCTCTGAACAATCGTGGCTTCGCTTCCATGAAGTGCGAAAAACTAGATGCCGCGCTGGTTGACCTGAAAAGAACGGTCGACTTAAAACCTGACTACACAACCGCTTGGAATAACTGCGGCTTGGTTTATATGCAGCAGCAAAATTACGTTGCTGCCGTCAGTGCTTTTTCGAAAGCCATTGAACTAGCTCCACTGGACGCGCGCTGGCTGAATCATCGCTACGCCGCGCTGCAAAAGCTGGAAAAATTCAGCGAAGCCAACGCGGACGCTCAGAGAATCCGCTGGTTGGACGGTCTATCGCAACTGACACAACAGGCCAATCAAAAGCCCAATGACCCTAACATCTGGATGAATCGAGCCGAACACTTGGTGCAAGGCGATGAATTCGGCGGTGCCGTTCTGGATTATACGCGCGTGCTCGCCTTGGTGCCCGGCAACAAAACGGCGCTGCTTGGTCGCGCCGAATCGTGGCTGAAGCTGTCAGATGCACAGAAAGCCATCGCTGACTGTAATCTCGTGATCGCCGACGATTCATCACCGATGGCCCATTCCATTCGTGGTGATGCCTGGCTGACGCTGCAGGATTTCGACAAGGCCATCGCAGATTTCGAAATGGCTCAACGCATGGATGATGCACTGGTTACGGCGTATCAACAACGAGCCGCCCAGCGTCAACAGGCAGGCGACAAAAAACTAGCTGAAGACGACATCGCCAAAGCAAAGCATCTGCAAGATGCGCTGGCAGGCCTGCTGACACCACGCACCGCTCAGGAACAAGTGCCGTTCCCCACGAACTAGTGGTCGCTATTTTTTCTGGGGAGAGCCCGGCCACCGGAAGTCGACTTCTGCGGCCGATCCTTGATTGAGATCCTTATCTGACGGCAAAAAGACGTGCTCCATCGTTTTCTTGGGGTCGAGGTTTTCGTTGAGCTGAGCTTCCGTAATCGGAGCCGACTTGACGCCGCCATCGGGAACTTCCAATCCGGCCGTCCATATCATGGCGTTCAATGCGACGCGACGGAAATCTTCGATCGCCCAATTGCGATGCCAGTGTCCGCCCGTGAAGCCGACGCCTCGCCCGCCGTCCGTGCGTTCAACAGCCCACATCAGAGTTTGCTTGCTGCCCAAAGCTTTCTGCCCCGCCGGTGTCCAGTGAATGTAGCGGTTAATGTTTTCGCGTGTGGGGGTGGACGTCAGGATATCCACGGCTATCTTCGGGTCGGCAAATCGCATGTTGTAATACCATTCGTCGTTGGCTCGAAAACCAGGCACGCCGTTGGCGATGGGATGATCGGAGTTTGTGTCGATGGCTGCTGTCCAGTGAGGATTGCAGGAAAATCCGCCTTCGTAATGCCCGCCGATCCACTTCTTGAAATCGTCTCCACGATCACCAGCAGGAACTTCCACCGCATAGTGCATGCACATCACGCCGACGCCGTTCGAAACCATCTGATCCATTTTTTGTTGATGCCCCTTGGTTGGATGACGATCGTTTCCGTCGGAGTAAATCACGACGGCTTTGGCACCGTCGAAAATGGATTCGTCTTCTGGCCAGCCGTTGTGAACCACATCGACATGAATCGGCAGGCCACTTTGCTCGTTGAGTGCGCGCGCCAGTAAAATGGTGCCGGCGTTGAATTCGTGTTGCCCGGAGGGGTGACTGACCTGCCCGGCGATGAGCACAATGTTTGTCTTCGAATCATCGGCACTAGCGCTCGACAAACAACTTAAAGACGTCAATAACAAAAAGCAGCAAGTCATTCGGAACACGTGGGAACTCCAGAAGAAGTGGTTTCGGAGATGTCTGCGGTTAAGGTGACGATACTGTACTCGGATGGATTGCAACTGGCGACAGTTCGGCCTATTTTCAACCAATGGCAGGCCAAAATCTAGTCGGTCTGAAAATCACGCCCGCCCAGCGGTGAGTTGATTCTTTGCCGTCTGAAACATCCGCAATTCGATATTTCCGCTAATTTTGTCCTATCCTCAAGGTCGTAGAGATGCCCGTTCGCCAATGGCTGAGCTGTTTATTCGTCTGTGCTATCGCGGCGGCCAGCTCTGCAACAGTTCTGGCCGAAGAAGCCGCCCGAATAGATTTTGCGCGTGTGATCCTGCCGATTCTTTCGGATAAGTGTTTCGTGTGCCACGGCCCCGATGCTGCGGAACATGGCGACGACATGTTGCGACTGGATTCGTTCGAAGCTGCCACCAGCGATCGAGATGGGAATCAGGCCATTAAACCGGCCGACGCGGATCACAGCTTGCTGGTCAATCGCATTCATTCGGGCGATGATCCAATGCCACCGGCGGACGCCGAACGTCAATTGTCTGAACAGGAACGTGATCTATTGACGCAATGGGTCAAGCAGGGTGGGGCGTACGCGAGGCATTGGGCCTATGAGCCGCCGGTGACCGTCCACCCCGACCTGACTGGCGTGCTTCCAACACCCTTGGAACCCGACGCCGCAATCATTGACGCCTTCATCGGCCAGTCGCTGAAAGACAAGGCCATTGATTTCGCACCCCCAGCCGACCCAGCCACATGGGCACGACGGATCGCTTTGACACTGACCGGTCTTCCTCCAGAACCGCAGCAGCTACAAGCGTTTCTGGCCGACAACAGCGCCGATGCTGAGCGGACGTTTATCGACCGCCAGTTTCAGAACCCGCGCTATGGCGAACATCAGGCTCGATACTGGCTGGACGCCGTTCGCTATGGTGATACTCACGGCCTGCATCTGGACAACAAACGCGGCATCTATCCGTATCGCGACTGGGTGGTCCGCGCCTTTAATCAGAACATGCCTGTGAATCAGTTCATTGTTGAGCAACTGGCCGGAGACCTGCTGCCGAATCCGACGTTGTCGAACAAAGTGGCCACCGGCTTTGTGCGGATGAATCCCAGCACGTCAGAAGGCGGCGCGATTCCGGAGGAGTTTCAAGCGAAGAACAATTTTGATCGTACGGAGACATTAGGAACAGTGCTGTTGGGCATGTCGCTGACGTGCGCTCGCTGCCACACTCACAAATACGATCCGATTCTGCACACCGATTACTATCAGCTGTTCGCCTTTTTTAATAGTACGGCCGAATCACCGATGGACGGCAATAAGTACGAATACGGTCCGGTTGTGAAGGCTCCAGCAGACCAGCCCGGCTGGAACCAATGGTCAGACTTGGAAGCCCAACGCAGACAACTGCTGACGGATGCACGCATCTTTACGAATGGCGTTGCAAATGACGGTGACCTGTCGGCGGTCGTGGCAGCCAAGTGGCTGGCGACATCTGCAGCCGAACAGCTGGCGACCGTTGCACAGCCAGACGGTCCGTTTGCTGCCGCAACGATTCTGCAAGCACAAGCGGCAGAGCTGACCAAAAGGATCGCGGACCTCGAAGCCGCATTCACCACAACGCTAGTGGCTGAGGATCTGCCGAATCCGCGAACAACAAACGTGTTGCATCGCGGCGAATACAATCAGCCCATCGGCGAACCACTGACACCAGACGTGCCGCTGGTGCTGGGGGCGATGTCAGCGGACTTGCCGCGCAATCGATTGGGACTGGCGAAGTGGCTGACGTCACGCGAACAACCGCTGGTGGCGCGCGTCTTGGTCAATCGTATCTGGCAACAGGTGTTCGGCTACGGTCTGGTGCGCACACCGGAAGACTTCGGTTTGCAAGGTCAGCAGCCGACTCACCCAGAACTGCTGGACTGGCTGGCGGTACGATTTCAGGACAGCGGCTGGGACAGGCAGTCCATGCTGCGATTGATGTTGCACAGCCGCACGTTTTCGCAGAGTTCTGCCTGGCGAACGGACGTTGATGATCCAGAAAACCGACTCTTCGCACGCGCCAGCAGTTACCGGCTGGATGCTGAAGTTTTGCGAGACATCGGACTTTGGAGCAGCCACCTGCTGGACCCTCACATGGGCGGCGAAGGAGTCAAGCCGTATCAGCCAGCCGGCATGTGGCAGGCGTTGGCTCATCCCGCCAGCAATACCAAGCTGTACGAAACCGATTCCGGCCAATTGCAGTATCGCCGCAGCTTGTATGTTTACTGGAAACGCACCAGTCCGCATCCCATGATGACGTTGTTCGACGCGCCAGACCGCGAATCCAGTTGTGTGAGACGATCACGCAGCAACACTTCGCTGCAGTCGCTGGGATTATTAAACGAAACACAACGTATCGAAATGTCGCGAGGTCTGGCCCAGCGATTGTTGACGGAACGCGCTGACGACACAAAACGGCTGGATCTACTGTATACGCTGCTGACCAGTCGCAGCCCTTCGCACGCAGAACGAAATGCTTGCGAACAATTATTGGCGGGGATGAAGCACAGATACACGGCGGCGAAAGACGATGCACTGGCCCTGTTGTCGACGGGGGAAGCCAAGTGGAACGAATCCCTAGACGCCGTGGAACTGGCCGCTTGGTCGCAAGTTGTCACCACGGTCTTGGCCAGCGACGCGGCGATTCTGTTGTATTAGCCGGACGAAAAAACTCGCGACTGCGACTGCTCATAAACTGGACGCAAAACACAAGGCAACAGATCATGAATCCCATCCACGAACACCAGCTGCTGCAAACACGTCGACAATTGTTTGGTCGCTCCGCACTGGGACTCGGCACAGCCGCCTTGGCAACACTGCTGAACAAAGATCTCCAGCTTGGAGCGGCCGAAACACAAAAAACAGCCGGGGCGCTGGGCACAACTCATCACCGGGCGACTGCCAAACGTGTGATCTACTTGTTCATGAGCGGCGGGCCTAGCCATTTGGACATGTGGGACTACAAACCCAAACTAAAAGACATGTTCAACCAGCAACTGCCCGCACACGTACGCGACGGGCAACGCGTGACCGGGATGACGGCGAACCAGAAAAACGGCTTGCCGCTGTGTCCCAGCAAGTACAAATTCCGCAAGTACGAAAACAATCAGGACGGCGTGTGGGTCAGCGAACTGTTGCCTCATACAGCTAAGGTTGCCAATGAATTGTGCGTCGTCAACAGCACCTTCACCGAAGCCATCAACCATGACCCGGCGATCACGTACATTCAAACTGGTAGCCAGATTCCCGGTCGCCCGAGTCTCGGGGCGTGGCTGAGCTACGGTTTAGGCAGTCTGAACGAAAACCTGCCGCATTATGTTGTCATGCACGCGCGCACGAATTATGCAGAACAAAGCCTGTTCAATCGGTTGTGGGGTTCTGGCTTTCTGTCATCCGATCATCAGGGAATCCTGATGCGCAGCCAAGGAGATCCCGTGCTGTATCTCAGCAATCCCGCAGGAGTCACGCGGCCCGATCGTCGGTCGCAGCTGGATGCCTTGGCGGCACTGAACCACGAACAGCACAATCGCTTTGCTGATCCGGAGGTCTTGGCCAGAATTCGTCAACACGAAATGGCCTATCGCATGCAGGCCTCCGTGCCAGAATTGATGGATCTGTCGTCCGAATCGGACACCACGTTCGAACTGTACGGCGAAGACGCGAAGACTCCCGGCACCTTCGCCGCCTGTTGCCTCAACGCACGTCGTCTGGCAGAACGCGGCGTGCGAAATATCCAGATTTTTCATCGAGGCTGGGACGCTCACGGCGGCCTACCGCGCGAACATAGTTCTCAATGCAACGACATCGACCAAGCCTGCGCCGCGCTCATCACAGACCTGCGGCAACGTGGCATGTTGGACGACACGCTGGTTGTGTGGGGTGGTGAATTTGGTCGCACGGCGTATTGCCAAGGAAATCTGACGCGCGAAAATTACGGTCGCGATCATCACCCGCGTTGTTTCACCACTTGGATGGCGGGCGGTGGCATCAAGCCGGGGATCACGTACGGTCGCAGCGACGATTACGGCTACAACATCGCTCACGAAGATGGCACACCCATGACGCCTCAACCAGACAATGTCAAATGGACGCCCGGCACGATGCACATTCACGATCGTAATGCGACAATCCTGCATCTGCTGGGTATCGATCATAAAAAACTGACCTACCGCTATCAAGGGCGAGACTTCCGGCTGACCGATGTGCATGGGCATGTGATTGAAGAGCTGCTCGCTTGAATCCGGTGACCGTCGTCATCTGAAGTGCCTGCGGAAAGTAGGTTCATTCTGTCGGGATGGACTTCTGCCGCGAGGCGGAGCGACATGCGGTCGGCGCTGTGGCGCAAGACACGACTGTTGTTTGATGACACTGCCGAAGACGTTGCGGCTTGTGAGTGGGCGAAGCCAACGTAGCCGTCATCGCTCCGAGGCTGTGAAGAATTTGGCGATTGCGGATTTTTGTTGTTGCGTTCGAGCGATTTTTTTTTTCGCTGCCGGTTTGTTCGTGATGGATTCATGGAAGTTTGATGTTGGTCCTCCTGAGTTTGACTGGATTCCGCCAACGGGATTGCGGCGAAATGGCCGATTTGGCTCGTGGAACTCATCGTGGAACTGGTTTGCCCTTAAATGACGCCCTCCGCCGCCAGCTTGCGAAGGTTGCGGCCACGTTGAAACACGCTCGCGAGCACCTGCCGCAAAACCTCGCACTTCACCTTCGCAAGCCCCCGAACCGAGAACTGGTACAGCCCGCGATTGCGACATCCCGCGTTCGAAAATTCGGCAATGCCCGCCCGCGACTGATAGATCTCCTGAGCTTCGGCGGTCCCCATCCGCACCCGCCACGCGGCCAGTTCCGGCGTGTCGCCTTTCACTGGGGCGAACGGATCGATGCCTTTCTTGCGCTTCTTCTCTTCTTCCTTGACTGGGGCAAAGATCGTTGTGCCCGAAGGCTCAGCCGCCGTGATATCGTCCTTCGAAACAAAGCCGCCATCGACCAGGGCTTCGCTCGGACGAACGCCGAATCGTTCTTCCACCTGATCCAGCATGGGCATGATTTCCCCGCCGTCCGAACCCACGTTTGTCACATCGACGCCGACGATCACTCGCGAATCGGCGGTCGTCGAAAACTGAACGTTGAGTCCCGGTCGGAATCCACCGTCCGCCATTTTCATACGACGTGCGTCCGGGTCGGTGGTCGAACAGCGAAGGGGTTTCCGATTCCTCGCGCAACAGCTTCACCTGTTCTTCGGCCTGCTTCAGACATTCTTCCAGAGACTGCTCGCGACGGAACGATTTTCCACTGGCGTCTGCACGAACGCGCATGCCGTCTTGAGCCACGCGGTCGAGCGAAACGAGTCCTTCGTGAATCAGTACGCCGACTGACTGAGTCAGACAGTCGTCTAAGCATTCGGGATGAGCCGTTCGGAAGTCATTGATTGTGTGGTAATTGACGGACACGCCACCGCATAACCACTGGTAGGCCGTTTCGCCAAGCTGTGGATCGCACAGTTCGTTGATGCGTCGTCCGCTACTAATGCCGCGAATGGTGGCGTAGACCCACAGCGCGAACAGAATTCGCGGGTCGATCGCAGCCGCACCCGCTCGGGTTTTGACGGCCTTGATTTTGGCGTAGAGCGGACTCAGGTCCAGCTGTTCGACAAAGCTCCACACCGCCCGAACCGGGTGGTCGACGTCGATTCGCTGATCGAGCGACAACGTGACCATTTCGATCTGATGGCGATTGGCCCGCTTGAACCGAGCCTCTCCCAAGGAATTTTCAGACGAAGAACACGTGTTGAGTTGGGGGGTCAGTAGTCATAACCAACTCTTAGCGCATCAGAAAACCGATTTCCGGGCCAAAACGATCGCAAATTGATTTTTTCTCAGCCTCTCCGCGTGATGAGCCGCGCAGCGGGCCGCTGCAAACGAACACCTCACGCGGATCGGACAACCGTTGTGTGAAATGGCAGCCGACCGCGACAAATCCGAACGATGATCCTTGGTCAATCGGCGCGTCTCCGGCCGCCGCTCATCACGCGGAGCGATGATGGCTACGTTGATGCGGCTGATCCTAGGTCCGGGTTTCGTGACGGATTCAGAACCTCTACACTGCCTGACGTTCGGCAATCCTCTTCTTGTCAAAGTGCAGTTTCCAGATTTATGTTCGACTGGCCCGTAACATCGCTCATCATCGCAATCGGCGTGGGAGGTGTCGTGGGATTCTTATCGGGACTGTTTGGTGTGGGGGGCGGTTTTCTGCTGGTCCCGTTTTTGAATGCTGCCTTGGGAATTCCGATGACCTTTGCGGTCGGATCGACAGCGTGCTACACAATCGGTCCAGCCACGGCGGCCTTGCTGGCTAAGAAACCGTCGATGGGCTTTATTCAACTGCCGCTGATTTTGGCGGGCGGATTATTCGTCGGCGTCTGGGCGGGCACGCAATCTTTGGCCCGTTTGCAGGTTATGGAAACCATCACGCTGTTCGGCCGCTGCATTCCGGCGGTCGATCTGATGGTGCTGTCTTGCTATGCACTGCTGATGACGGTGATTTCTGCGACATCTGTGTGGGATGCGCTGCGTTCGACATCATCGCCGGGCGTTCGTCGCCGAGGTCTTTTTGCTCGGATCAGATTGCGGCCGGTCACTGACATTCCCGATCTTCGGCCCAGCCAGCATTCGATTCCCCTGTTGGCGTGGACAGGTGTGGCGGTGGGTTTTTTGTCCGGATTTTTGGGCATGAGCGGCGGGTTGGTCTTGGTGCCAGCAGCCGTTTGTCTGCTGGGACTGCGCGTCCACGCGGCGACAACCGTCACCATTGTGGTGGTCTGGATTGTGTCGGTGCAGTCGACGATTATGCACGCATTGCATGGAAATGTGCAGCTGCCGTTGGTGGCTGCGCTATTGCTATCGGGAACCATGGGAGCCAGTGTGGGGGCTCAAATGGGTAGCAAATTGCCAGCTTCAAGGCTGAAACTGGGATTTGGGCTGCTGGTGCTGGTTTCGGCCGGAATTGTGTTTGTTAAACTATGGAAACTCTGGCAGTCCGCCGCGTGACTGCTTTTCCCCCACAACAACATCGCAACGACATGGTCACGGTATCGCAGCGGTATCGCAGCGGTGCAGCAGCGATTTTAGTGTGAAGACAATGACGATCGATTTTCGAGATTGCCTAGCAAGTTACTCAAAGCACGGCGTGCAGTTTACGTATCCTGATATCTGGGAAATCGATGAGCAGATCGATGAGCAGATCGATGGGACAGACGTGATCGTCACCGTGTCCTCTGTGGGCACGTGCTTCTGGACGATGCGAATTTTGCACGGCTGCCCTCCTCCGCCTCAAGTGGTGGATTCCTGCGTGGAAGCGTTTCAGGAAGAGTATGAAGATTTGGAAGTTGCCGTCGCGGAAACCAAAGTTGCCGACATGCCGGCGTATTGTCGCAACCTGCAATTTGTCTGCATGGAACTCACGAACACAGTCGGCTTAAGCAGTGTCCGAACCACCGACTTCACGCTGCTGATCTGGTGGCAAGGAACAGACCACGAACTCGAAGAAGCTCAACCCATGATCGATCACATGACACATTCTGTGCGAGCGGTAACGCTGATCGACTGATACTATTCACGCACCTGCGATCTTACTTTTTGCGGTTTGTTGTCTCACCGGTTTCCAACTATCCATGCCTGTCGTCAATCATCCCAGCCCGGAAGCTTTCATCGAATACAGCCAGCAGGCTCGGTTTGTGCCTGTCTTTCGGCAACTGACATCCGATACACTGACCCCCGTCACCGCCTATCAGCGACTCAGCGACGGACCGTGGTCGTTTTTGTTTGAGAGTGTTGTTGGCGGAGAAAAGATCGGCCGCTACAGCTTCGTGGGCAGCGGACCATTTTTGTCCATGACGTCGTGGGGCGAACGAGTTCAGGTTCGAAAAGCGGACGGCGGTGTTCGAGAATGGCAGAGTGCAGATCCGCTGAAAGATCTGGATGCCCTGTTGAAAGACTATCAATCCGTCGCCGTGCCGGGGATACCTCGCTTTTGCGGCGGAGCGGTCGGGTTCGCGGGATACGATGTCATTCGCTACACCGAAAATCTGCCGCACGTTCCGGAAGACGATCGGCAACTGCCGGACATGTGTTTCGCACTGTACGACAGCATGGTGGTGTTCGACCACATTCGCAAAGTGGTGCTGGTTGTCGCGTTGGCCGACACTCACAACGGTACGCCAGCAGAAGCTCGCAAGGTTGCCGAAAGCAAACTGCAAGCGGTGTGTGAAAAACTGGCTGTCGGGCAGGATGCCGTCAAGTTAACAGACATCGATCTGACCAGTGAGGCCGAGTTGGAAACCACATCCAACTTCACTCAACAGCATTTCGAAGCGTCTGTGGAAAAGTGCCGCGAGTATATTAAAGCAGGCGACATCTTTCAGGTGGTGTTCAGTCAACGACTGCAGCACAACAGCAACGCCAAGCCGCTGGATGTTTATCGTTCGCTGCGCATGGTGAACCCCAGTCCGTTCATGTTTTTGTTGCAGACACCAGAGCTGCATTTGGTTGGTAGTTCGCCGGAAATCATGGTTCGGGTGGAAGACGGCGAAACGACCATCCGACCATTGGCTGGCACGCGGCGGCGCGGAATCACAGATCTGGAAGATCAAGCACTGGCGGAAGAACTGCTGTCCGATCCGAAAGAGCGTGCCGAGCATGTGATGTTGATCGACTTAGCTCGCAATGACGTGGGCCGCGTTGCAAAGTTCGGTACTGTTGAACTGAACGACGTGATGGTCGTGGAACGCTACAGCCATGTGATGCACATTACATCGAACGTGGTCGGTCAACTTCAAGACGGGCTGACGGCGATCGAAGCACTCAGAGCCGGCTTGCCGGCGGGCACGGTGTCCGGAGCTCCCAAGGTTCGCGCCATGCAAATCATCGACGAAATCGAACCCCACAAACGCGGCCCGTACGGCGGAGCGGTCGGCTATATCGATTTCACGGGCAATATGGACACCTGCATCGCCCTGCGAACACTGGTGATGCACGATGGGATCATCTATGTTCAAGCTGGAGCCGGAATTGTCGCTGACAGTGTGCCCGAACTCGAATATCAGGAAACGTTAAGCAAGGCGCGAGCATTACTGAAAGCCATTCACATTGCGGAGACGCAGTTATGATCGATAGCTGGGAAAAACTGAAGGGGCACAACGAACAGCGAAATCTGTTTCGCAGGTCGCTGCAGCGCGGTCGCATGTCTCACGCTTACGTGCTGGCCGGGCCGCAGGGAATCGGCAAGTTTCAATTCGCCCGCCTGTTGGCTCAGTCTGTGTTTTGCCGGACGCACGAACTGGAAGAATTGGAAACCTGTGGTGAGTGCCGCGCGTGTCGTGGTTTTCGAGCCAATACTTGGCCGGACTACATCGAAGTCGGGCTGCCTGCGGGGAAAAATGTGATTCCCATTTCGTCCATCGTGGGCGAAGACGGCAACCGTGGTCGCGAAGGCTTGTGCTACGAACTTTCCATGTCGCCCCAAGCGTCCGATCGACGCGTTGCCGTCATCAACGATGCCGACAAAATGTCTTCCGAAGGGGCCAATGCTCTATTGAAGACACTCGAAGAACCGCCCGCTCATTCGTTGATCCTGTTGATCTGCGACAACCCGGACACGCTGCTGCCGACCATTCGTTCGCGGTGTCAAATCGTACGTTTCTTTCCGTTGCCTAATGCAGATGTGCAGCAGATTCTGTTGTCTAAAGAGATGGTTGAAAATGAAGAAGACGCGGCGTCCGTGGCTGCGGTGTGCGAAGGCAGCCTAGAAACCGCTCGACAATTATTAAGCCCTGAGTTACGAAAACTCAAGTCGTCTGTCGCCAAGCATCTGCAGCAGATGGACACCATGAAACCACTGGAAGTCTCCAGCGCTGTCGTGAATGGCATTGAAGAGATGTCCAGCAGCACGGTTGAGCAGCGTCAAAATGCTCAGTGGTTGCTGCGTTTCGTGGCCGATGCCATTCGAGATCGTTTGCTGGGCGTGACCAAAGGAGACTTGTCTGATCCGTTAACAAAACGGCTTGGCGCCCGCAACAGCGTCGATCTGCTGGCCCCACTTCTGGATCGGACCGTTGTGGCTTCGCGTCAGATCGATGGTTCGTCACCGGTCAAGCTGGTGCTGGAAGCGTTATTCGATGATCTGGCGAGAACATTTCGTGTTGCAATGAAAAGAAATTAACCGTGTCTGTGTGGCAGCGATTGGTTCGAGTGTTTGGTTTGGGGCGGGAGACGGTGGTGCCGGCGGTTCAGGAACATGAGATCTACGGCTTGGTGGGTGAGGACGGTTTTCGCCGATTGATCGCCGCCTTTTACGCCCAAATTCCGGACGACGACATCTTGGGGCCGATGTATCCCATCCACGATCTGGCGGGAGCCGAAGACAGGCTGCGAGAGTTTCTGATCTTTCGTTTTGGCGGCCCGCAAACCTACATCGAAGAACGCGGCCATCCTCGCCTACGCGGTCGACACGCGCCTTTTCGAATCAACCAAGCCGCGCGAGATCGTTGGGTGCAGTTGATGGAAAACGCATTCGCTGAAACTGAACTTCCGGCTGAAGCGGTTGAATTGATGAAGCCATTTTTGGCGAACGTGGCTTCGTTTTTGATGAATCACGATTAAAGTGGCACTCAATTTCTGTTCTAAAAATTTAGCGGGAGCGTGGCAGTATGGCAGACTTCAAAGTTACGGAATTGGATCCGAATACCGACTTCACAAACCTGAAGTCGTGGGACGTCGTCATCATCGGGGCTGGGCCTGGCGGATTGGCGGCCAGTTTAACCACCGCGCATCGTGGCCTGACGACGCTGGTTATTGAAGCCAAATCGGAACCTGGTGGCCAGCCGCAGTTTTTGTATGCGGACAAAAAGATCGTCGACATCCCCGGATTCCCCGACGGAATTACCGGGCACGAACTGTCAGAACGCACGTTTCGGCAGGCCACAGACGCCATGGTTCAGTTCCGTTTTCAGGAAGAACTTGTCGAGATTCTGGAGACGGAAGCTCAGGAAGGCGAAGACCGACTGAAGAAAGTCGTGACATCGAATGGCGAGTATCTGTGCCGCAAAGTAATCTTGGCCTGCGGACTGCTCCACTATCCTCGAAAGCTGCCCGTGCTGGATGCCCTAGAATCGAAAAAGGTTTACTACAAGGTTCCACGCGTCAACGATTACCACGACGAGCATGTGCTGATTGTGGGCGGCGGCGATTCCGCATTGGATGCGGCAGTCATGGCATTACAACGCAACGCGGACGTGGACGTGATTGTTCGAGAAGCAACGCCGATTGGCAAAGCGGACAGCGTTGGACGTATTCGTGAACTTGGCGGCAACATTCGCACGGCCACAGAAGTGGTGGCGGCAGAAATTCAGGATGGCCATATTGTCAGCACTCTAACCAACGGTGATCAGCTGTCATCAGAAGTGGCCATTGTGCAAATCGGGTTTTTGTCGGCTAAGGAAACGTTTGAGCGTTTGGCGATTCGACTGAACGAAGACGGCAGTATCGCCATCGACCCCTACTTCGAAACCAGTCGCCCCGGCATCTTTGCTGTCGGCGATGTCCACGGTGACATCAAGCTGGTCACCGTCGCGTGGGCTGAAGGCATTCAGGCGGCCATTTACGCCTTCAAGGAAATCACCAGTCCTTACTGGCTGAACGAAAAACGACTCAGCGATTATAAGCTGGTGATGATCGGCGAGAAAATGACAAAAGCCGCCAGCCGGCAGGGGCGATGAGGCGATCGGCAGGGCGGCAAACGGGCTGGCCCTATTGCTCGAAGAACGTCGTTCCAAGCAGTTCAGTCCCGGTCGGGACGAAATCGCCCTCAGCGTGCGATCAGCACCTTCATCAGGCACAACTGCTTGTGATCTCGTCGCTCACGAAAGTCATCCAGCAGGTCTCGCGTCGATGGCTGGAATTCAACTGTCTGTCTCCGGCCGTCAACACTGATGACGGTGATCGGTTTCGTCAAATCGATGTCGGGCAGGTTCGCGGACAACCGCAGCGTTGCGTTCGAAGGCAGCCGCTTCAAACGAATCAAGTTTGCCTTCCCACTCACCGTTGCTTCAACCTGCACCACGGAACTTGGACTGTCACGCCATGTGGTTGGTTGTTCCAGACGTTGAAAACGTTCCGGGATTTCATCCAGAGTCAGCCAGTACCAGCTGGTGTCTGTGCTGCGTAGCACGGCGGCATCAATTCGATCCGGTAACGCGGCGCGGCGCTGGAATGCCAGCCAGCGAAATAGGTTGGGGAGTTCTTCCGGGAATGTTTCGTAGCCGCGATCGTCGTAACGCACAAACAGCAGATCGCTGTATTGTATTCGCCCCCGCACATTATGTTGCTTGAAGAGTTTCTCAACCAACGGTTGTAGCCTTGAAGCCCAGCCCGGATGTAATGTGCCAACGGCCACGTACCATGCCACGTCTGGCGAATTGTAGGCGGTGTGCAGCAAGTGTCTGCGGCCCAGTCCGGAGATCGAAACGATACCTGCGAACAGATCCGCGTGAGCTGTCCCGATGTCCATGGCGGCTTCACCACCCATACCATGTCCCGCGACAATCACGCGATCATCATCAATCGACAACCCGGCCTTCAACTTTCGCAGCAGGTTCAGAAACCGACGATGCTGATCAGCGGATGCGTCGTAATTGAATTCTCGATCGGAATACAAATCGGGGATCACGACAATGTACCCATTGCGGTCCGCTGCAACCTGCCAACCTGCCAGCGCATCTGCCGCAGAAATGCCTTCCGGGGGGAATGCGATAATCAGCGGATACCGCCGCGTTGGCGCGTATTCACTGGGGACTTGCCCCACACATCCCGCAATCTCATCCGTCGTCGGAATCGCAAAGGAACCAGCCGACAAGCTGTTGCTGACATTCACCGCGATCGGCAAAGTTGGTGGCAAGTGCTGTAACAACAATGCCACGCGATCGACACTGAAACCTTCCTGAATTCGAATCTGTTCCAGCAATGCGTTGCGTGCTGCGGATTCTGAGTCCAAGCTGCGAACGTAGTCTCGCAGCAGGATGCGAATCTGCAGCAGCCCAAACGCTTCCGCGAAATTGTCAAGGGCTGCATCGGCCCCCAGCAGCATGCCTGTGGCTGCCAAGGCTAGTTTCGATTCTGGTGTCAGAGTGTCGTCGAATTGTAATTGCTCAAACGGTGCGATCCGTTCGATGGTGTTCAGATCGAGTTCCCGTCGCAATTCCTGCCAAATGTCCATGGCTTCAGGACGCAGCGTTGGATCTTCGATCATCGCGACCAGTTGGCTGAGTTCCTGAATCGCCAGCTGCAATCTTTGGTTGTCGTCATCCAGAGTTCGCAGGAATGTCCTGGCCCGCGCACGAACGACGGGGGCCAGTTTTTGTTCTGGCCACTGTCGCGCATAGCCGCGGGCGGTTTCGTATTTCCCGTTGTCTTTCAGGGCCGACAATTCTTCCAGCACGCGATTGCCGACGCGATCATTCCACGCATTCTTCATGCGTTCTGTGCGGTTGTTGAGCTCTGGGAAGTTCTGTTCGATATCCGCCAGCAGTAATTGAGCCGTGCCGTACTTTCCGGCTTGCAGCAGCATGTCCACCAGACTGAGCTGAGTTTCTCCGCGTTCGAAATCGCGGACGTTCTTCAGTAGTCCGGGTGCCGCCGCGCCGGCGTACAGCGTGCTTTCTGGGATGGCATCGATTGATACACCAAAACGCCATTGATGCGTCAGGCCGTCTACCTGCACGCGGTTGGCGTTGATGGCGGTGATTCCGACTTTGATCTCGACGACTTTGTGGTCCTGAAATTGCAGGTCGATTTCAGATCGGCCACTGGTATCAAAGGGCGTGCGAAGATGTTGACCGACTTCGTAGTTCAGCGGCTGCTGACTTTCGCGTCTTTGAATGATCCGAAAATCGTCTCGGGGAATCGCCAGATCATTCGGTTCGGGTGCGCTGCTTGTTCGCGTTGCAGCCAAATAGGTACGGAACTGCTGGTTGATGCGGCGTAACTCCAACCGCCGGTTCTGCGGCATGTCCGCGTTCGCTGGATTGATGGAAGACGCCGAGTCACACAGCCCGTACAAAATCAGGCCGTTGTTCAATTGCACAGCGCCGGGGATTTCTGGATTGGGCGGGGTTTGCCCAAACGCAACCCCTGCGCACATTAGCAGCTGCAGAATGACGAGTTGTTTGATGATTGATTGGATGGGCCACATAGAAGTGTTTTCGGACAATCCCGTTGTGCGACGTAGATTCATCGTCGCTGTAGTTCACTGTGTCGGATTCCGGTACGTTTCGCAAGCCTCCCGGACAAGCACGAAGCGGTGGCTGTGATCGTGAACTGGCATTTTTTGCCGCTGAGTGTTTTTTCGGAATCTGGCGTGGTCGTTCCATGGCTTGCTGGGAGCGGTATCGGCGTTGACCCGGAAAATCGCTGTGCCATATCTTTGTCGTCAACAATCGCGTTCCGCTGGCTACGGTGAGTCACTGTTACTGAACTCCTAGTCTTGCGTCTGAACCTACTGCTCCAAAGGTTGGTCATCATGTGTGGAATCGTCGGCTACGTTGGGTCTCGATCCGTTTCTGAGTTCTTATTAGAAGGTCTTCATCGACTGGAATACCGCGGCTACGACAGCGCTGGAATCGCTGTGATTTGCGACAATGGTATCGCAATTCGCAAAAAAGCGGGGCGCGTCATGGAACTGGCCCGGTTGTTGGAAGAACAACCGGTATCCGGCAGCATCGGAATCGGACACACGCGCTGGGCGACTCATGGCGAAACCACAGACGAAAATTCCCATCCGCATCTGGGTGGTAATGGCGAAGTCGCGATCGTCCACAATGGTGTGATCGAAAACTATGATTCGCTGCGAAATCAGCTGACCGCTCTGGGCTACGTCTTTCGTTCTCAAACCGACACCGAAGTGATCGCTCACCTGATCGCCCATCACTTAGCAGAACAACTCAAACTCAACAGCGTCGAACTCAACGTAGATGCCTGTTTGCGAGCCGTCAATCTGACCCTCAATCGGCTGAAAGGAACCTACGGCGTCTGCGCACTGTTTCGTGATTGTCCAGACACCATCATCGCGGCTCGCGCTGGAAGCCCCTTGGTGATTGGCGTCGGCAAGGACGAGTATTTCCTGGCCAGCGATTCCAGCCCACTGATCGGATACACGCAGGATGTCGTCTACTTGGCCGACAACGAAGTCGCCGTGCTGCAAAAGACGGGGATGAAAATTGCCCATCGAACGACGGGGCGAGTTCAGCCTTCGATTCAAACACTGGATCAGGTTTCTGCAGATATCGATCTGGGAAACTATCCGCACTACATGCTGAAGGAAATTTTCGAACAGCCGACGTCCATCGAAAATGCCATGCGCGGACGACTGGACGAAGGCGAAGCGACAGCCGTCATCGGCGGGCTGAATCTCACCGCTCAGCAACTGCGAACCATCGATCGAGTTGTTCTGACAGCCTGCGGCACCAGCTGGCACGCTGGTTTGGTCGGCGAATATCTGCTTGAGGAATTCGCACGCTTGCCGACGGAAGTCGAATACGCCAGTGAACTGCGATATCGAAACCCTCCGATCAGCGACCGGACCTTGGTCTTCTCGATCACACAAAGCGGTGAAACGGCCGATACGCTGGCCGCGATGCGCGAGTGCCAACGAAAAGGACACCCCACGCTCTCGATTTGTAACGTCGTGGGTTCCACGATTGCTCGAGAAGCCGACGGTGGAATCTACTTGCATGCTGGCCCCGAAATCGGCGTGGCGTCAACCAAAGCGTTCACGTCACAAGTCACAGTGATGACTCTGCTGTCGCTGTACCTCGGACGAATGAGGCACTTGTCGTATCCAGCGGGCAAGAGAATTATCAAACAGCTGCGCGATATGCCAGAAAAGATCGAACAAGCGTTGAAGTGTCATGAACGCGTGCAGGAAATTTCGAGCCGCTATTCGCACTTCAACAACTTCCTGTATCTGGGCCGACTGTACAACTTTCCCGTCGCTTTGGAAGGTGCCTTAAAGCTGAAGGAAATTAGTTACATTCACGCAGAAGGGTATCCTGCTGCGGAAATGAAACACGGCCCGATCGCACTCGTCGACGAACAAACACCGAGCGTGTTCATCGTGCCCAAGGGGGGGATTCAGCCCAAGGTCATCAGCAACATGGAAGAAGTGAAAGCTCGCAAAGGGCCCGTCATTGCCATCGCTTGTGAAGGTGACAAAGAGGTCGAGCGAATCGCTGACGATGTGATCTACATTCCAGACGTCGAAGAATATCTGCAGCCGCTCGTCTGCGCGATTCCACTGCAATTGCTTAGCTATCACATTGCCCTACTGCGAGGCTGCAACGTCGATCGACCAAGAAACCTCGCCAAGAGCGTCACAGTCGAATAGGGTTGCGGTTGTTCCCGAGCGGACGTCCCTTCCTAGCGGGAAAGAATTCGTTGCGACGTTGCGCTGATTCAGGTCTCAACGCCTCCCTAGGTGGTCAAAAAAAATGCCGCCTCACTACGGTTCCCATCAAAATCCCGTTGACTTATCGAAAGCAGCGGTCAAACTGACGCCGTAGGGCAGCGAACGACATCGCAACGGAGGATCAATCATGACACGCCACACGCCACACGCCACACGCCACACGCGGATAATCGCGGGAATTGTGGCAGCCTGCCTCTTCAGTTCCCTTGGATCAGCGGCAAATCAGACGCCCACACCGCGTTTCTTGGTCGAGCACGAGCCTGTCGGCTTCACGGGGGATCACGCCAGTCTAATTACAGCAGCTATCAACGCGGCCAAAGCGGTGAACGGAATCGTGGAGTTCGAGGCGGGCAAGGTCTATCGAACGTCGCAGGTCAAAGTTTGGCGGGATACAGGCCCGGATGACGATAACCGGCGTATGATTGCGGGTATCGAAGGCAACGGGGCCGTTCTGAAGTGGCCGACCGGTGTGGACCCTTCGACTGCACAGTCAATGATCTATCTGTGGGCTCCAGAATTCAAAGGCAACTCCGGCTTCTTCATCCGAAATCTGACACTCGATTGCGGGAACAACGATATTCCTACCTTTGCCACACGTGAAGACGAAGGAGCGGGACTGGCTGGGTTTGGAGAAAACGGCAATTTGGCGTTCGGTGACAAAGCCTGTGACTATGGCCTGCGAATATTCGGCGGAGAGGATTTTCTGATTGAAAATGTCACCTCGTTGCGAGCTAAGAAGTTTGGCGTTTATGTGGAGACCAGCAACACGTACGCAGTTCGAAACGTGGTCTTTCGTCAGGTGATGTCTCGATTTTGCGAGGAGACTGCTTGGCAGTTCGCCAACCCGACCGGGTCGTCAAATCAGATCAGCAACATTACGCTGGAAAACTGCTACGGCCACAGAAGCCAGAAACACGGCTTCTACTTTGAGCGTGCGGATAATATTCGTTTGATTAGTTGTGGGGCCGAGAAAAATAAGAACGAGAACGTCTATGTTGACTCAACAGTGACGACGTTCGACTGGCTTGGCGGCTACACAGAGAAAGGAAACTACAACAGTCTGGACCCTCCGATGGGCCTGTTCGTCGATAAGGGAATGAAGTTCGAGGATGGTGCTGGCCCGGTGCGGATTCTGGGAGGTCGGCTGTTGGGGCGTTTCTATTACGACGACGATGTTGATCAAGATTTTCTGGTGCATTCTTACGGACACACCAAGACAGGCTTCAATGGTTCAAATGTTCCGGATAACAACACCATATCACCGATTGCGGACAACTACAAACCAACGTCTGAGACCACCTTTCTGCGTGACAAAGTGGCGACCGCCTACCACGAAATACCGGACTACATGCGTTTTCGGAAGGGAATGGATGTGTTCGGGACGACCTGCAGCACCAAGCAGGACTGGTAGACGGCATTAGCAGATAAGTTGAACATCTTTGTCGTATTGCATTCGTGGGATCCGAGCAAGTTGCCCTCACCCGGTGCGCCGGTCGACCTCGACGATCAGACGTCAAATATTACCGGCAGAATCACGGCTGCAAAAAATGCCAGCGGTCTCTACAGCGGCGTTCTGGCGTTTGAGCCCGGTGTTGTGTATCAGACGAAACCCATCTTGATTCAGGGACAGTTCGGTGCGTCCGGCGCAGGTGTTATTGGCGTTCTGGGATGCGGCGCCACGCTGTTGGCAATTGCTGACGATACCGGTGTCCTGCCACTGTTGAAAGTGGACCTTACCCACGGCTCGCAGGATCCCGAAAACGATCACTACGGATTCTGGCTGTCTCACCTCACGCTCGGCGTGAATCAACTTTATCCATACGGCTTAGAGGTCACGCGATCGAAATATTTTCATCTTTTGAACGTAGGCGTATCCGGTGCGGCGGACGCAGGTGTGCGTTGCAATGCACCGTCTGCTGGAGACGTTTACTACGGCGTTTTCGATCGTGTCTTTAGTCACGACCAGGGAGATGCGGTAGACAAGGGCAACGGTTTTGAAATTCGCGCGGATACAGTGAACATCAGCGATGTGGCGATTGGCATCGCCAATGCGAACGTGGGCTTCTATCGTTGCCGTAGTCAGTACAATGACCGAGCCGGTGTCGCGGTGAACTACGCGAGTGTCATGTTCGTCGACTGCATTTTTTCCACCAACAGACTTTACGAGGCGGAGATGACGCAAACACGTTCCGTCGACTTCATCAATTGCGACCTCCGTGAAGGATTCGACGATACGGTGGGTCTCCGAATTAACGACACAGGCAGCACGTACTACGGGGTTCACCTGCTCGGTGGACGGCTCCGAAATCGGCTCAACCTTGCGACAAGCGCTGGAGCCGGAACAGTGACTTATGGAACGGGCGTTTCTCACAGCATGGTCCATACGGACTACGATCCCAACCTTCCCACAGCGCAATCGGCATCTTTCCTGTACAACGTTGCCGGCGACGGCAGCATGACCAACGTCGCCGAAGGCAATGGTATTTAGCACCACCCTGCTTTGTGATGAGCCGCTGATGTTTCCTCTCATGTTTGTTTCACGGTATTGGCTAGGCGAATGGATTGCCGACCGCTCTAGCCTGATCCATCGTAAAGGTCTTCTACATGTTCAATCGACAACGTAATAGCCGCCGATCTCGCCGCCGTAGGGCCAAGCATGGACTCATTGCCGCTCTTTGTGAGACAATGGAAGTTCGCAGAGTGCTGGCCGCTCCGGTTGATCCGGTCGTAATTACTGACGTTCAGTATCCCGATCCCAGTGGGACACTGGTGAATTTCACGCCGATAGACGGTGCAGAACGTTACGATATCTGGGTCTCAGATGCATCGTATCAGCCAAGACTCGCCCAAGGTGGAACTGGCGTGGCAAGCGGAGACTCCTTCACTCACGCAGCTCTGGGCAACAGTACTCTTTTGACAATTCAATCGAATCCTGGCCGCCGGTTACGTGCTTGGCTGCGGGGCGTGAATGATGACGGCGCAGGACCGTGGGGCCCGGCTTTCCATATTCTGATTCCCGGATCTCCGCCGCGAGATCAGGTGCAATTCAGTTCTAATGCCTCGGCGGCGTACTCGGGGGAAGGACAACCGAATTTGGCGTTGGAATGGGACTCATTGGAGCTATTTGGAGCCTCACGGTATGAAATCTGGGCGGATCTGAACGGAACTCGGGTAGTCAACGATGAAACGACTGCGGCCGAATTTCAGTCCGCTGATTTGGAAACCGGGCTGTACAAGGTCTGGGTGCGTGGTGAGTCTGATGCTTTTAATGGACCATGGTCGCGATCCATGCTGATCGCGGTCGGTGCGGACCGTCCAGAAATCACGGGGCCCGTACAAAATGAAGCTCCGCTGCGCCCCGAAATTACTTGGTCGGCGGGGCTGGAAGGATTGGATTACCAAGTCTGGGTGCAGAATGACGATGGCGTCATTATCAACCAAGCGGGCATCACGGGCACATCGTTTACGCCCGAGTCCGATCTCGCCCAAGGCCTCTACTCCGTCTGGGTCCGGCAAGTGTCTGATTCGGGAACGGCTCTGCCTTGGAGCAGCCGTTATCGATTTGCCGTGGGTGAAAGCCGCCTTCCCGGAACGCCCGTGCTGCAATTCACGGCCAACCTGAACGGCGACAGTGTCGAGGACTTTCGGGCCATCTTCACTTGGGACGCCGCCGCAAACGTTGACCATTATGAGCTATTTATAAGCCGCTGGTTCGACGGGGTACAGGTCTTTGGATCCGAAGATCTGACTGGCACGGAGTATGTGACTCCTGTCCTAGAATCCGGTATTCGACGTGCTTGGCTGCGAGGCATCGGAGCGAACGGCGAACTCGGCGTGTGGAGCAACTTCATCCAGTTCGAAGTGCAGGCCACCAATGGTGAAGTCGTCCTGTGGCCGTAGACAACTGTGAGCGAGCGGGTGTTGGACGCCCGTTACCTGAGTTGGTTGAGAAATTAGCCGTCTGATCAACGTAAAGCATTAGTTCGCGCTGCGAACGTACGGTTTCGGAGCAGGAAGGTTACGTCACGACAAGTGCGGAAAACGGAGGTTAAGAGAGCACATCCTACGACTTTTTTTCAAAACTGTACTCATTTCTGTATCCGATACAGGTGCGTTTCGCTGCGTAGCAGGATCGCGTTGTCGACAAACGCAAATGACGCGAATGTGCGTGTCTTGCCATCACCCAGCGTATTGGTGGCCACTGCCTGAAATTCGGTTCCCGGTTTTGCCACGGTGGTCACGCCTGTTTCGCTCTGGAAATAAATCAGTCCATTGGCCAGAACGGGCGACGCTGAAAATGCGCCATTCAGGCGTTCTTGCCAGTGGAGTTCGCCCGACACGGCGTCCAGGCAACTGGCCACGCCCTTGTCATCCACCATATACAGTTCGGCACCGACCAGCAGCACGGATGGCGATTTGGGAACGCCTTTTTTCGTTTGCCATTTGACATGAGATTCCGTGACATCGCCGCTGCCAGTGGGGTCGATGGCAAACAACTGCTGATCACCGAAACCGCTGCAGACGTAAATCAGGCCGTGGCCGAATACGGGACGCGGGACCACCGAATAGCCTTCGCCATAGGCAACTCGCCACAGCTGCTGCCCGGTCGCCGGATCGTAAGACCACACTCCCCCGCTTCCGGGGCAAATGGCCTGTGTTCGCCCATCGGCTTCGATAATTGTGGGCGTGCAAAAACTAAACCCACGTGATGGTTCGAGCTCCCGAGGCGTCTTCCAAACTTCTTTGCCGGTTTGCTTATCCAAGCCGATCGCGTACCGTTTGTCTCCGCCGTCGCAGCACAGGATCAACATGTCATCTGTTAACGCGGGCGAACCACCACTGCCGTGAACCGGTTCGTAAACTTGTTCTTGATTCTTCCACACCACAGTCCCTGCGGTGGTTAGGCAGGCCGTGCCTTCTGTTCCAAAATGCACATACAAGTGTTCACCTTCGACAACCGGAGTCGGACTGGCATGGCTGTTCTTTTCATGGATCTTTGGAGCACCCTCCTTTTGAAAAACTTCAGTGTCCCAGATCGTGTTGCCATCCACCGCGTTCAAGCAGACCGCACGCAATGAAGTCGTTTTCGCCTCTTCATTGACAACGGCTGTGGTCACAAAGATTTGGTTGTTCGCAACTACGGGCGATGACCAGCCGTTACCGGGCAGCGCGACTTTCCAGGCCACATTTTCGGATTCGCTCCAAGTGACAGCGACATCCGAAATGTCGGCGTGGCCTTGCCCCGCTGGTCCGCGAAACTGATTCCAATCCGCTGCGTTGGCGGATTGAAGCTGACAGCACGGCACCAGCAGTGCAGTCGCGAACAGGCGGAGTGAAGTGGAGAGAGACATGTTGGTTGGCTGTCACAAGCAGAGGGGATTTGGTCAGTGGGCCACCGTCAGATGTTTGACGGGTTGGTCTCAGCAGCCGCGACGATGTGTCACTCGAAAAGAGCGAACTGTGCTACGACTGAACGAAACTCGGAGGCGTTCAACCTTTTAGTCTACCACCAAATGAATGAGTTTCTACGACGCACTGCAGATCGGATCGCCGGTTTCTGCTTTTTTGAAGCTGGTCAACAGTTCGACCGTGCGGGCAATCGCTCCCTGTTGCGAGACCACGAAATCCTGTGCAGCCGTCCCAAACGTCTGCCTTTGCTGAGGATTGTCGAGCAGTTCTGTGACCCTCGGCAGAAAATCGGCGGACGATTGCAACTGCAGCGCACCATCCGCCTGCAGCAAGCGAGATACAATGTCCTTGAAATTCTGAGTGTTGGGGCCCAGCAGCACGGCGGCTCCATAAGCGGCCGGTTCCAGCATGTTTTGCCCGCCTCGCGTACCGAAGCTGCCGCCCACAAACGCAATGTCAGCCAGTCCCCAGCAAGCCGACAATTCGCCGATCGTATCTAGTAAAATCACGCGGTCACTGCTGTAATCGGCTCCCGATTCCATCTGCGATCTTCGCAGCAGTTGTCCGCCGGACCCCGTGACCAGCTCTGCAACTTCATCAAATCGTTCTCGATGCCGTGGCACCAGAATCAGCCTGAGACGCGGGTGGCTGCTGCGTAGTTGCCGCCAAGTGTCCAACGCCATTTTCTCTTCCGGTGCCTGAGTGCTACCCGCGATCAGTACGGTCTCGTCGTCAGCGATCTGGAACAGTTCTCGCAGGCGATTGGTGCCAGCGTTACGACGGTCCGATTGTGCGCCATCGAATTTGATCGAGCCTGTCACATGTGTGGCGGATGGTTGAGCGCCCAAGGCGATCAGTCGATCGGCGTATTCAGGTGTTTGAGCCGCCACAACACTGAATTGATGCACTAGTGGGCGCACCAACCGTCGGATTCTGTTGTAGCCCGCGAAGCTGCGGTCGCTCATTCTGGCGTTAATCAACGCCGTGCGAACACCCCGCGCGGCGCACGTGGTCAGAAAGTTGGGCCACAGTTCTAATTCGACGAGGACCACCATGTTCGGTTGCACACGCTGGAGCGCGGTTGAAACGGCCCACGAAAAATCCAGAGGAAACCAAGACACAGTGCAGTTGGCAAATCGTTCTTTCGCCAGTGCAAACGCCGTATCCGTGGATGTCGTGACAAGAATCTGAACGTCATCTGCAGCGGCAGCCCGGAACTCCTCCACCACACGTTGCAGCTGCAGCACTTCACCCACACTGACCGCATGAAACCACACCACTTTGGCGTCGTGGAAGACTGGCAGACGCCCCAGTAATTTTTCTTTCCAGCCCTGCCGATATCGGCCGTGACGCAGATTTCTCCATATAATCACAGGAGACAACAGCGTCAGCAGAATGGTGTAGACGAAATTCAAGATCCACTTCATCGGAATCCGTTCCGGATGACGTTTTTGATATGGTCTGCCGAACGACAGTCATTCTGTGCCGCTACGCTTTGCCGTGACACTTTTTGTACTTTTTCCCACTGCCACACGGGCAAAAATCATTGCGGCCGACCTTGGGCTGATCGTTGACGATGGGATTGATCGCCCCACCGCCCTCGGGTGAGTTCGTTTGCAGATTGGCCGTGGGGTCTTCGATTGTGGGAGCCACATCTTGTTCTGTGGCTGTGATCTTCCACAAAGAACCCACGAAGGCCGGGCTTTCTTGTTCGATACGGAACGTCGCTTGAGTGACCTTTTCGTCAATCCGCTGCCACATTTCGGTAAAGGCCCGACGCCCTTCTTTTTTGTACTCGGTCTTAGGATCTTTCTGTGCGTAGCCGACAAGGCCGATGCCCTGCTTGACCTGGTCCATGTGGTGCAGATGGTCTTTCCACGACATGTCCACGATTTCAAGCAATACAGAACGTTCTGTCTGCCGCAGTTCTGGTCTGTAGACGCGATCGACACCCTGAATAAACTGCGACCGAGCTTCCGCCGGACGCATCTCGCACAGTTTTTCCTGATCGACAGTCCATTTAATTTCTGCATCCGCCCACTTGGCCAACGCTGCCGCCTGCTCTGGTGTGACACGCGCGTTTGGATTGTCCGAATCTGGCAGCAACTCCACCAGTTTGGCTTCGATCAGCTGCTTGTCGGGTTTCGACCGCAGAAAATCACGACTGGTATCGTTCAGCAGAGTTTCGATGTTCTCCGTCGACATCGAGGCGAAGTCTTCCGGCCGGAAATCTCGCTGGAAGCGTGTGTTGGCCCAACGACACAGCTTTTCACGTTTGTACTTTTCGCCAGCAGATCCGTCACCCGACAAAAAGCTGCTGAGCCCAACCTTGACCGGGAAGGTGACTTCCTTTTCGTCGTACAGTTGATGCACCTTGTCTTCAAGATAACTTTTGACGTCTGGTACTTCTTTGCCCGCCAATTCTTCTGTACTGATGTCCAACGTGAAATGATGCGCCGCCCATCCGCACAGCGAACGCAATTCGAAGTCGTCGGCTGTAAAAATATCCAAAGCCGACAAGTCCCATCTTGAGATGAATGCCTGAGCCATCTGGTACAAATGGATTTGAAGATCTTCACGAGGAATTTTTGATAGTTCACGATCAGTAAGATTCAGATTGAAGAAACGATTGGCCCACTTGGTGAATCCGATCCAGTTCCATTGCCGCGTGATGTCTTCGCCTTCTTCAGCGCCTTCTGTGGGCAAAAAGACTTCGATTTGTTCTTGGATCACGGCGTCGTACTGCCGTTCGCCTCGCTCCTGCAAATACGTAATCAGTTGCTCGCGATCAAAGCCCTTCACCTGCCGCTCTTCGAGCTCAAGTTTTAGGTCTTGTGATGTCCACTTCACAATCGTCGATTCGCGATACTGTTCGACCAGAAAATGGTCGACCCAGTACGAGATCTGGTCGGTCATCATAGACAGCAACAGATCGCGGCAGTCGGTGCCATCTAGGATATCTTGGCGGTAGGAGTACGTGCGTTTTCGCTGCTCATCCATGACTTCGTCATATTCGAGCAGGTTTTTGCGTTGATCGAAGTGGCGTTCTTCGATCTTCTTCTGAGCACCCTCGACCCGCCGTGTGACCATCGGGCTGACAATCGGTTCGCCGTCCTGCAGACCGGCCCACTGCATGATGCGTTTCACGGCATCACCGGCGAACAATCGCATCAGCTTGTCATCGAGTGAGATGAAGAAACGGCTGGAACCCGGGTCACCTTGTCGACCAGCTCGACCACGCAGCTGCAGGTCGATCCGGCGCGAATCATGCCGCTCCGTTCCCACGACATGCAATCCGCCGAGTTCCTGAATTTCTGCGGCTTGGATTTTCATGCCGTCACGTTCGGCGATCTTGCTTGTGAGGTCGTCCCATTCTGATTTGGGAACGTCGAGGCGTGATTCGTATGTTTCTTTCAGTTCGTCCCACGCCGAATGTTCCGGGTTACCGCCCAGAATAATGTCGGTTCCACGACCCGCCATGTTGGTCGCGATCGTGACGGCATCACGGCGGCCTGCTTGAGCCACAATTTCCGCTTCGCGTTCGTGCTGCTTGGCGTTCAGGACGTTGTGTTTAATCCCTTTTTTTAGCAGCTTGTTGCTGACGAGTTCTGACGTTTCAATCGACGTCGTACCTACCAGCACCGGCCGTCCCGTGGCGTGGATCTCTTGGATTTCCTGAACAACGGCCCCCCATTTTTCTTTGTCAGTGCCGTAGATGTTGTCCGGGAAGTTGATGCGTTGCATGTAACGGTTGGTGGGGACCGCCATGACTTCCAGTTTATAGATCTGCCAAAATTCATCGGCTTCGGTCATAGCCGTACCGGTCATGCCGCCCAGTTTGTTGTACAGCTTGAAATAGTTTTGCAGCGTGATTGTCGCCAGCGTCTGAGACTCTTCTTTGATCGGCACGCCTTCTTTGGCTTCAACAGCCTGATGCAGTCCGTCGCTCCATTGCCGGCCTTCCATTTTGCGGCCCGTGTTCTCATCCACGATGATGATTTCGCCGCGTTCCACCACATAGTTGACGTCTTTTTTGTACAGGTGATGAGCCTTCAGCGCATTGTCTAACAGATGCGGCCACTCCATATTGCCAGCGGTATAAAAACTGTCGACACCCGCCAGTTCTTCAGCGCGGCGGACACCTTCTTCTGTCATGTGACAAGTGTGCTCTTTTTCTTTCAGTTCAAAATCAGCTCCCGCACGCAGTTGTCGAGCGATGGCGTTGGCTTTGGGGTATTTTTCGAGGTTATCCTGAGCTGGACCGGAGATGATCAGTGGGGTTCGCGCTTCGTCGATCAGGATGTTGTCGATTTCGTCGACGATGGCGAAGTCCAACGGGCCTTGAACCTGCAGGTCTTTGGTGGGCTTCATGTTATCGCGAAGATAATCGAAGCCAAACTGATTGCTGGTGCCGTAGGTGATGTCGCACCCGTAGTGGCGTTGACGATCCGAAGGGCCCATGGTGGACTGAATCGCGCCGATGGTCATCCCCAGCTTCATGTGGATTGGTCCCATCCACTCCATGTCGCGCTGTGCGAGATAATCGTTGACCGTGATCACGTGGACGCTGCCCGCAATGGCGTTCAGGAATGTCGCCAGCGTTGCGACCAGTGTCTTTCCTTCACCGGTGACCATTTCGGCGATCATGCCATTGTGCAGAATCCAGCCGCCGACCATCTGGACATCATAGTGCCGCATTTTCAGAAACCGTCGACCGGATTCTCGCACGGCAGCAAACGCTTCCGGCAATAGATCGTCCAGTGTCTCACCCGCGCGCAGACGCTCTCGGAAAAACTCAGTCGCCTGCATCAGCTCTGCGTCCGTCTTCTGTTGCCATTGAGGCTCAAGATCGTTGATGCGTGCCAGAGTCGACCCGGGGATGACGGTGATGTTGCCCTGCTTGTCTTGGACAAAGCCGAACTTCTTGATCTTGTTTTCGTTCGACGAACCAAAGACTGAAGTGATGCCACGCTCAAGTTTTCCGGTGACTGCCGTGAACGCGTCGCCAATTTTTTCAAGAATCTCCATGACTGGATGCTGTCCTCAACAGGTCGAGCTGTTCAGCTCGGGATTTTATTTAAGCGGCAGAGCCGCGGGTGATTCGATCGGAATTTTTCACGCACTCATGCCGTATCTCGACAGCCGCCAGACTGCTGTCTGCCGATTTGGCGGAGCCTCAGTCTTGGCCAAGTCGCAACGATTTTCCGTAAGTGCAATAGCCGCAAGTGTATAAGATCAAACGAAACACGGTCAATGGCGGCCGCAACCCAGTTCTATGGCAATTCGCGTACCGACCCATGCCTTGTGCCACTTGGAAGGCCGCTTTCTGACCAATTTTGCCCAGCCGCGTGGGCTCCGCCGTCCGTTCGGGCGATCTGCAGGTAATTCGTTGATTAGTACGGAGTGCCCGCCAAACTCCTCAAGTTTCGGCCGCGAATCGATCAATCACCACGACTCCGGAGCCGGAAAACGAATCCATTCCGGGCAAAATGTCGCAGGCTTGGTCGAGCGTTACGGTTTGGTGAATCAGCTTTTGGGGCTGTAACTGTCCGGTTTCGATCATGTTCAGCATCGGGCCATAGGCGAAGGCCCGCATTCCGTGGCTACCGTACAATTCCAGTTCTTTGCCAATGATCGCCGACATCGGAACGGGCGGATCGGCTTCCTGCCCCAGCGTTAATCCCACCTGCACATGTCGCCCTCGCTTTTTCAAACAGGCGATGGAGTTATAGCAGGTGACGCGACTTCCCAGCGCGTCCAACGACACCGTCGCACCACCGGACGTCAGTTGCCGGATTTCGCCAACAATGTCATCGGTGTTCGCAGCGTTCAGCACAACATCCGCCCCGCATTCCTTGGCAAACTTCAATCGCTGCGGATGCAGATCGACGCCAATCACCCGCGCCCCCAAGGCCGCCGCAATCATGATGGCCGACAGTCCGACTCCGCCGCAGCCGTGGACCACAACCGTGTCCGCTGCGGTCACGCGTCCCTGCTGCACGACGGCTCGAAACGATGTTGCAAAGCGACATCCCAAACTGGCGGCCGTCACAAAATCGATGCCCTCGGGCAACGCCACAAGATTGACATCGGCGTGTCGGATTTCCACGTATTCTGCAAACGCGCCCCATTGGGTGAACCCCGGTTGAGTGTACCGATCACAAATGTGCTGACAGTTGTCGACGCACTGTTCACACGTCCCGCATCCACAGCAAAATGGAACGGTGACACGCTGCCCCAGTTGCCAGTTGTTGACATCGCTGCCCACTTCCGCCACGACACCTGCGAGTTCATGACCCGGCACGTGTGGCAGCTGCACATCGCTGTCATGCCCCATCCAGCCATGCCAATCACTGCGACAAATTCCGCAAGCTTCCACTTTGATCAACACGGCATCGCTGGCCGGCGTTGGCGTATCGACTGTCGAAACCGTGAGCGGTCCCTGAAACTGTTCGAAAACCGCAGCGCGCATGTGACGTTCCAATGTTGAAATTCAGATTTAGACAGCTGCGTGAAGTTGGGACAAGAAGATGGTTGGTTACGAAAAATGGTACCACATTCAGCCGAATGTAGCAGACGACAGAAACCCAGCCGTTTTAGCGCTAGTGCGAGAAACCTTAAGTTCCGTCCGGTTGCAGACTGCCCAATCCCCCAAACTGGTGGTGCATGAAACGCCCATCCAAGGTCTGATGAGGATGATGACCTCACACACCAAGCCAAGGATGGGCAATGCGTAGTC
>JBDNHJ010000192.1:0-4554 GCA_041688835.1 Fuerstiella sp. | reverse complement strand
TGCTGCCACTCAATCCGCTCACGCCAAACCTGCTCCCGCTCGCTCATATCTCACCTCGCCAGAAAAAATCCACAGACCGGAATTACACCGGACGCAAGACTACCGACACTGGCAAGAATGGTTTCCCCGGACGCTTACCTGGTAAGTGCTGGTCTCAGGCCGAAGTGCGCCTGACTTGACAACAACAAATTGTGGATGCCCTTGTGGCGTGAACTTGGAACGATCAAATTCCCCCTGCTGAAAAATGAGTAGCGGTTCACAGAGGTGGGAGAATCGCCGAGACATTCGTGTTTGACAGAAAGATTTTGCGACAGAAAAATTAACATGCAAAATGTTTCTGTCGTTGAATGTTTCTGTCAAATGTTTTGCAGCAAATGTGTAACTTGCCTGAAGGACCCTTTGGCGATCAGTCGAATTCGTCGGGTTCCGATCCGTATTGCCGGAGGGCGACTTCCCACTTCAATCGTTCCGGACTCATGTCCGGATTCTCTTTCAGTATTTCGCGAGCAATCATCTCACGTGCCCACTTCAGCATCGCCATCGAACGCTGCATCTTCTCCGCGATGCTCATCGAATCAATCCGCGCTTGGTATTCACGTTCGACAAGTGACATGCGTTCAATCCTGGAGAAGTCTGCCCAAGTTTTAGCAGCCGCGAAGTCACTGTACAGAGTCAAGGTGTCCATGCGGGGGATACGGTCGCTGAAGTACCGCAATGGACCCTGGTCAACCACTTGTAAACGTCGCCGCGCCTCTGACAATGACTGTTTGCCTTTGTGGAGCTGAATTCGGAACTGAATTTGATGATGAATTCATCGGATCACCCTGTTTTGTGACGTGATCCGACTATCTTGTGAACAACGCGAAGTACATCCACTCGTACGTTAAGGAAAAGACGAAATGAAAGTCATGGTCATTGTCAAAGCGACGAAAAGTTCGGAAGCGGGTGAGATGCCGAGTCCGGAATTGCTCGAAGCGATGGGGAAGTACAACGAGGAACTCGTCAAGGCAGGCATTATGCAGGCTGGCGAAGGACTCAAGCCGACTTCCGAAGGCAAGCGAGTCACCTTTAACGGCAAAGATCGGACGGTCACCGATGGCCCTTTCAGGGAAACCAAAGAACTGATCGCCGGCTACTGGATGTGGCAGGTTGACTCGATGGAACAGGCCGTCGAATGGGTGAAGAAATGTCCGAATCCGATGAAGGAAGAATCTGACATCGAGATTCGACCGCTCTTCGAGATGGAAGACTTTGCCGACAGTGATCCTGATGGGTCGGTGGCGGCTCATGAAGAAACTTTGCGAACCTCGATCGCGACGCAGTCCGACATCGTGCCTCGAGTTGGAGAGTGCGAAGCGATGAGTGACAATCAAATGAGTGTGAACCCGGTCTGCTGGTTTGAGATCTATGTCGCAGACATGCCGCGGGCGAAGAAGTTCTACGAAACCGTTTTGGAGACAAAACTTGAAGAGTTGGCCGCACCGGTTTCTGAGCTGAAAATGTTGGCCTTTCCGATGGAAATGGACGCTGCCGACGCGGCCGGAGCGTTGTGCCATATGGAGGGCATCAAGCCAGGCGGAGGCGGCACACTGGTCTACTTCAAATGTACTGACTGTGCCACAGAAGCTTCTCGTGTCGAGGCGGCTGGCGGTCGTATTCAACAACCCAAGACGTCCATTGGCGAGTACGGTTTCATGGTGCTGGCGGTCGACAGTGAAGGCAACATGTTCGGACTTCACTCGCAGAATTAGCAGCGAATGCTCATAATCTTAATCCCGACAGCGCAACTGCGTTGGGGCGGCGAAGGACGAACGGAAGAAGATTAGGATTAAGAATATGATTAAGAGTAAGAACGAAAAGCCACAAGTTACATGACCACGCATCAAACCATCACTCCCTGCCTGTGGTTCGACGGCAATGCCGAAGAAGCGGCAGAGTTTTACGTTTCCGTTTTCGACGGCTCGCGAATTCATCGCAAGACGAAAAGCCCTACTGACTGGCCCGGCGGTCAAGCAGGTGACGTCGTTGTCGTTGAGTTCGAATTGGCGGGGCAACGATACCAGATACTCGACGGCGGTCCTAACGAACCATTCAATGATCGAGTGTCGCTGTCGGTCACCTGCAAGGATCAGGCGGAAGTTGATCGCTACTGGGATGCTCTCACCGCCGACGGTGGCGAACCGGTGATGTGCGGTTGGCTCAAGGACAAGTACGGCATGCGTTGGCAGATCGTGCCCGAAGTCTTCTTCAAGCTGGTCAACGATAAAGACGCCGAGAAATCGAAGCGAGTCATGCAGGCGATGACTCAGATGGTGAAGTTAGACGTTGATCAGCTGAAGCGGGCATTTATGGCACCGTGTTTTCGATAGAAGCATTGACATGGGAACTGTTCTGTCGCAAATTCGCACGCTCATCGACCGGCGTACAAAATTGCAATCGGCGCTGGCGTGAACGGCTACGACGCGGGAGCGAGCCGGAGCCCAATAGCCTCGGCTCTACTCTCACGTTGCAACTCAGCGATCGTGCGACAACAATTTACTTATTGTCACGATCGTTTTCGGAATCGACATCGATGTCAACGCCATCCTTGCCGATTTTCACGTCCACGTCTTTGTCACCGTCTCGATTGCGAAGTCGATCACGGTTGCGCATTTTGCGTTCGACGCCATAACGCGCGTCCAGATCTGTTGTGAACTTCCGATCTGCGAAGTTGGGCCAATGATCTTCATCAAAACCCATCTGTCCCTCAAGTTGTTTTTGAGTCACATTCAGAACCATGACGTGTTCGTCCTGGTCGTCTGGATCTTGCTGACACTTGAAGGCTTCGAAAGGTACGGCGAACATTTTGTTGCCGACGCCAAGCAGTCCACCGTAGGTCACAGCAGCGTATTTCACTTTGCCGGTGTTGGCGTCCAGCACGATGTCATTGATCTCGCCAACGCTTTCGCCTTTTGCGTTCTGAATGTTCATCCCCATTAACTGACTGACTCGGATACTTGATCCGGTCGTCTTGTCGTCGAGGCTGCCAGCCTGCGACCGATCGTTCCGCGTCTGGTTCTTTACCTTGACGTCATCATCCGCCGTAGCCGAGTTGCCTGCGACCATTGCTGCACACATCAAAGCGGCCATCCCGCCTGCAATCATTGAATACCGTCTCATCGTTCGTTGCTCCGTTAACATAGAATCGAAATTGACCGTCAGGGCGACATGCTCTGACCGTTCCGTGATTTCCTGAATGGTTTCGTTGCTAGCAATTGCAGGAGCTTTCAAACTCCGCAACCTGCTTCTCTGCTTCTTCTTTGGCAATGCCGTAGCGTTCCTGAACTCTGCCGACCAGCTCTTCACGTTTGCCGTCAACGACGTCCAAGTCGTCGTCTGTTAGCTTGCCCCATTTCTGCTGGCACTGCCCCTTGGTCTGCTTCCACTTGCCTTTGATTTGGTCCCAGTTCATCGTGTCTCTCCTGTTCAATAGTTATTGAGTTGAGTTCTTTCCGGTTCGATATCCAAGCACGTGGCGTACCATTCAACGCACGAATCAGTTGGTTACAGTGGGGGGACAATGAAACTTTTTGCGGCCCACAATTCAGCCGATGACGATGGCAGGGAATTCGATGGCAATTGATAAACAAACGCCTCCCAACTGCGCCCGTCGCGGTCTGTGGCAAGAATCATTTTCTGAAGCACTCATCAAAGCTGAGGGGATAGAAGTCCGAGCTTTGAATTCACCATGGCGGTCGAACACCGACCTGGCTGATCGCTCAAGTCTCGCTTGCGATTTGAGCGGTCGTCGCGGCGCGATTGAGGCGCGTGTGATCCTGCAAGATCTTCAGCAGCGCGTAGAAGAAGGCCGCGACGATGGGGCCGAGGAAGATTCCCCAGAGTCCAGCGACGTGAATCGCTCCCAGCACACTGACGAACGCCACGAAGGGATGCAGGCCGACCGTTCCGTGAATCACGTACGCTCGAATCAGATTGTCGGACGTAGAAATAATCAGTCCGCCATAGATCGTCAGTGCCAGCGCCGTGCCGTACTGCTGCTGAGCGACAAGGGACAACGCCACACAGATCCACACCGAAGATGCTCCGAGTACGGGAAGAAACGAAACGCACGCTGTCAGGATTGCCAGCAACCAGATTTGTTCGATCCCAATCATTGCGAAGCCGATTCCAGCCAGCACGCCCTGAGTAACCGCGCAGGTCACACTGGCGACGATGACTCCGCGGCAGACGCGACCGAACTCGCGGAACAGGACAACTTCGTCATCATCGTCGAGCGGTGAAACACGCTGGATGGCTTTCAATATCGCCGGGCCATCTGCCAGAAAATAAAACAATCCCAGCGTGACGACGGCGACTCCAATGACGAATTCCACAACGTTCGAAAGTAACGAACTGGAACGCTTGTAGACTTCTTCCACAAGGCGTTGCAGTCCGCTGACGGTGGACGATTCCCATTGCTCTCGGTCAAGCTGCGAGAAATTGTCGTCGACGAAGCTCAATGTTCTGGCCACGACGGGATGCTCCCGCCAGTCCGCCTCCAAAACTTCCTGCGCG
>JBDNHJ010000191.1:0-25740 GCA_041688835.1 Fuerstiella sp. | reverse complement strand
TCGAATTTTTTCTGCCACACGGGCAGATTGTTGCGGCAAAATCACCAGCTTGCCCAGCAGTAGAGAATGTACTTCTTTCCCAAAAAGCTGGAAAACCGCACTTCATTCCCGTTCATATCAACCAGTGGTATATCCGGCAGCGTATCAGCGACTCCAAATCCACGACCGTGCCCCCACTGGGCGTTGTACGATGGCAAATCGTCATTCTGCGTCGACGCCAGAACGTCAAGCCGCGCATGATCACCGTCCAGAACTGCCCGGACCTGCATAGCAGACGAAACGACCTGCGCTGACAGGTACACATCGCCGTCGCTCAAACGATGATTTGACTCGTCAAGTCGGACAGGAATGCACAGACCGCCCTGCCCCTCACGGCAAAACGTAAGCAGTTGGCCGTCCCGAAGCGTGTTCAGCTTAAAATTGAGCGACGCTGCCAAGTCCGCAGCATGGACGAACAGCACACCGTCAATGCTTCTGGCCTTTGGCGGACCATTTGCCGCCTGAGCAACACCGCTGAACAGACCGAACATCAAAATCGACAGCACAAGTCTCATCGGAAAATCCGCTCTGCAAGAACATGAACCAGCATCAGCCACGGTCAATATTGTGCGCGGTGGGCTGACATTTGACCAGCACTCAGATGGCAGAATCCGTGCTTATGATCGCTGAAGCCTCGACGGAAGTGGCTGCGATGTTGGCTTAGATCACATCGTCTACGATTTTTCGGCGTCGACTGCGGCGACGGCTGCGATGGGCGAGTCGGTCGTCATGCACGCTGCCTTCTGCAAAGAAGGAGCCCGCCAGCAGGCGATAGAAAAACAGTAGCGTGAAGGCCCCCAGCGTGGCGGCGAAAAAACCTTTAAAGCTGATCGGGTCGATCTGCGCATCACGCCAAAAGAACAAGACCGATCCGCAACCGATCACGCTGCCACCAATTCCCATCAGCATGGTGCCCACGGCACCTCCCGGATCTCGGCCCGGCATGATGGCTTTGGCGGCCAGCCCCGTCAGAGTGCCGAAGCCAACCCAGCGCAGCAGTTCATTCAGACTATTTCTGATGATCTCCATGACTTCGGTTTCAGACACAACAGGCCTCCGGGCCGCAATATGCGTTCAGGACTGGCAGCAAACTACAAGGAACGTGGCTCAGCCCCAATACTGACTTCGTCACAACCGATCATTCAGATTCACTTCACCTGCGATCAGGCACGTACTCAGGCGTACTTCGCAAGTGCAGCGGCAGATCCTGCCGATGTTGGCGGAATGGTCCCGATTGTCGATCGCTCACCGCGTAGTGCAAAAACGTGTCTCCACCGATGTGAAATCGGCGGGGGACGGGGGCGGGAACAGAAACGCGATCGTTTCACGACCCGAAATTCCATGTCAACACCCTATTCTTGACGGCCCAGCATTAGCCCCAGTGCCGTGCGGCTGGTGAAATCAGTACCCCACCAGCCCTTGGGAAGTCGATTTACGTTCGCTCGCTGGCAGAGTACGATTTCACTCGATCCAGAGCCTTCCCTGTGAAACGAAAGCCCGCTTGATGAATTTCCGCAGCCTCCTTGCGTTTAGCCTGCTGACCTTGACGTTGCTCTCAGCCATCACGGGGGATGAGCCCCAACAGAAACCGCAGGCAAAACCGAAGCCAGTCGTAAGGAAGCCAAATCCTGCGATGGCTCAAATTCAGGACGTCCCAGGCCTGCCGCGCGTGCTGCTGATTGGTGACTCGATTTCCATCGGGTACACAGTCCCCGTACGAGCGCTACTCGCAGGCAAAGCGAACGTTCACCGGCCGCCCACCAACTGCGGCCCAACCACCACCGGGATCGCTCAAATCGAAAAATGGCTGGGCGACGGCAAGTGGGACGTCATCCATTTCAACTGGGGCCTGCACGATTTGAAATACATGGGACCGAAAGGCCAGAACCTCGCCAACCCGAAAGCCACAGACAGCGTCCATCAAGTGCCGCCCGCGGAATACGAAGCCAACCTGCGAAAACTCGTAGCGCGGCTGAAGCAAACCGAAGCCAAACTCATCTGGCGTTCCACCACACCTGTACCTGCAGGCTGCCAAGGACGCGTTGTGGGAGACTCCGTCAAGTACAACGCCATCGCCAAGAAGATCATGGACGAACACGACATCCCGATCGACGACCAATATGCGTTCTGTATGACAAAACTGGCCGAACTCCAACGACCGGCCAATGTCCATTTCACGCCCGAAGGTTCTCAGGAACTGGCACAACAGACAGCCGCAGCCATAGCAAACGCGTTGCAGTAAACTCGCCGCACAGCGTGCGCTCACGGCTGATTTCACAGCAATTCGTATGGCACCTGACCGCCGGGTAGCAAATGCACGGGCCGCCCCGACATATCAATCATGGCATCGTTCGGTTTCAGCCCCAGAGCGTGATAAACCGTCGCACAGAAGTCTTCGACGCCGATTTTGCGAGACGTCGGGTGTTCGGCCTTCGCGTTGGTGCTGCCAATCACCTGACCATGTCGAAACCCGCCCCCGGCCAACAGAATGCTCTGTGCTTGAGGCCAGTGGTCTCGCCCGGCATTGTTGTTGATGCGCGGCGTGTGACCGAATTCTCCGGCCACAACAACCAGTGTGTCGTCCAGCATGCCTTGTTCAGCCAGATCCTGAATCAAGACACCCACCGCCTTGTCATGACGCGGCAACTTGTCTTTTAACGCGGGTCCGATATTGGAATGATCATCAAAATAGCCAGTGTTCAACGACACGAACCGCACGCCGGATTGAATCAGTCGTCGAGCCAGCAGAGCCTGTTCGCCCCAACCCGGGCCGTATCGTTCGCGGAGTTTGGGGTCTTCATCGGAAACATCGAACGCCTTGCGAACGCTGCCTGACAACACAATATCCAGCGCCTGTTGGTTGACGGCATCCATGGCGTCGAAAGTGCGGTTGCGGTCGATTTGCTTTCTGACGGAATCCAGCTGCTGTTGCAGGGCCACTCGATTCAGCAGGCGTGTATCAGACAAACCGTCCACCAGCGAAAAGCTTTTGTGGTCGCCGGATGGCAGTCGACCGGCTTCGTTGCCGTAGCTGAATTCACCGTAACGAAACGGATTTTCGTTGACTCCCAGCCACGCCCCACCATGAAACCCAAAGCCTCCGTCGTTCATGTTCACAGCAGACAGCGAACCCGTTTTCGTTGGCCCCAGCAAATGTGAAGCAACGGCTCCCATCGATGGTTGGCGAGGCTTGCGATCGCTTCCGTTAGCTCCCAGTCGTCCGGTCAGCATCCAATGTGCGGCGGCCCAGTGATCGCCATTTCCATGCGAGAAACTGCGAATGACCGTACACTTGTCCATGACCTTGGCGTGTTCCGGCAACAGCTCACACACATCAAGCCCCGGCAGCGACGACGCAATCGGTGAGAATTCACCGCGATACTCCGCTGGAGCCAGCGGCTTCATATCGAAGGTGTCCAGCTGCGACGGACCGCCGTGCATCCACACCAAAATGACGGACTTCTTGGAAGACGCCGCCGAATGAGCGGCACTCGACTGCTCAGCCTTCAACAGCCCCGGCAGGCTCAAGCCAAACGCGGACAGAGCACCAATCTGCAGCGACTTTCGGCGCGTCAATCGATCACAAAATTTGCGACCGTGATCCTGTTGGCCAATAACGTTTAACATGCAAGCCCCTTGGTGGGATGGACAGGAGGGGAGAAGCGTTTCTGAGCCATCGCTGAAAACGCCAAAGTCCGGTGGGACGAGGTTCGCGAACTCACCTCGGTGCCGGTAGCAAACCGCTTAACGCAGCGTGTCACGACCAGTGTAATTTACCTCAAAAGCAGCCGAAAGCAATTGCGATTTGAGTCGGGTTGCCGCCGGGTAGGAACTATGCCTCGGCCCATCGACCATGGGTGACGTGCTGGCGTGGGGAGCTGAACTAGGAAATGGGATTGACTTCTAACGATAATGAGTAAAGAATCACACCGCGAGTGCGTCGATGTCGAAGTCTTGTGCTTTACGAGAAGGGTCGATCATGAAAACCTGCTTCCTGCTTCCTGCTTCCTGCTTCCTGCTTCCTGCTTCCTGCTTCCTGCTTCCTGCTGCTTAGCAGCAGTTCTATCGCTGACCGCCGCAGCCCACGCGGAAGTTCCGCGCTTTCTGGTGGATCACGTGCCCGGTGCCGCGCAAGACCATTCTGCAGCGATCCTGCTGAAATTTGGAGCGGCCCGAAAGGTGAACGGCATCGTTGAGTTCGAGGCCGGAAAGCTCTATCGGACCAAGCAAATTGACCTGTTGTCGACACAGAGTGTGGCGAATCAAACGATGCCAGCGGGGATCGAAGGCAATGGGGCGATCCTAAAATGGACGGAGGGGTCTGCGCCTCCGGGTTCATCGTCCCTCATGTTCCTTAAGTCGCCCCAACATCGTGGCAATTCTGGATTTTTCATCCGCAACCTGACTCTCGATTGCGGCAACAACGCGATCCTTAATTTGACGGCGAACGGACAGTTGAAAGCCGCGGATGATGCGTGCAACTACGGACTTCGCGTGCAAGGCATGGAAGACACCCTCATTGAAAACGTGGGAGTCTTTCGCGCCAAACAGGCCGGCGTTTTTTTAGTCGGTTCTGGCAGCGAACAGATTCGGAACTGCGCACTTCGCAATGTGACTGTTCGGTATGGCGCCGCTCGAGGTTTTCAAATCTGGACCGGAGGTTCCTCAACGTCGAAGGTGGAAAATTTAGTTCTGGAGAACTGTTACGCTCAGCGAAATCTTAGTGATGGATACTACGTCGAGCTTGCCAGCATTCGACTCGTAGGCTGCGGCGCTGAGAAGAACAAAGGATGGAACATGTACTTTCGAAAAGACTGTCCATCCGTTGAAATCATCGGAGGCTACACAGAGAAAGGCTACTTCAACCACCTCACCAATGACTGGGTTAATCCAGTGACCGACGAGGATCGTTGGAATATCAAAGTCGAGGAGAAAGTGGGGCCCCCAGTAACGGGACCGGATTTGCGGATCATCGGTGGACGAATGGTTGGCCAATACAATTACAAGGCCCTGAGCAACGTGTTCGTGCATTCCCTTGGCCACGCGGCACAGGGATTCGACGTCTCAAATACGACCCTTCCTGTCGTGGGGATGGTGTCAGACTATTCAGCCAACTACGTGAACCCACAGGTGGTTGCAAAATCGAGCGCCTATGATCCCGTTGATCCGGATTTTTCGTTTTACAAAGGGATAAAAATCGGCGCAGTGACTTGCACTGACCGGACCACATGGCAGACGCAGCTGAAGGCACAGAAAAACGTGTCCATGGTTCTGTACGACAGCGCCGCAACAGATCAAGCCAGCGACATTGTCACGCAAGTGGCCGCTGCGAAAGCGTCAGGGACCGGGTACAGTGGAACCGTCGCATTCGAACCCGGTCGCACCTACCTCGTCGGTTCGCAGATCGACATCGTTGGAGGATCTCACGGTGCGGGCCTAGCCGTCGGTGTTGAGGGGAATGGAGCAACGCTCAAAGGCACCGGTTCGGGCGGCACATTGCTACTGAATCTTAGTAGAGTCAATTTCTCAGATGATGCGCAGAATGACCGGCTCGGATTTTTCGTTCGTAACCTGAAGATGAACGCGAATCTGAAGTTTGACGTTGGGCTCGCGATTGAAGAATCGAAGTTCTTTCACCTGCGTGACATCCATGTCTGCGGGGCGCAGGAGATCGGTGTTCAGTGTCGCGGCACCGTTGTCGCCGGAACGGACAAAGGGCTGTATTACGGAACTTTCGACCGGGTCTTTTCTCAGCGAAACGGGAGCGAATCGCAGTCGGCCGACGGGTTCGACCTCTACGCCGACAATGACGAAGGCGTCCGGCTGGCGAATGTGGGCTACTATGATTGCGGTGCCGACTTCAACACTGGACGCGGTTTGAATCTGTGGAAGGCATCCGTGATCTGGAACCGGTGCACTTTTCGGGGCAACTTGGGGTATGGGATTGAAGCTGGCAAATCGCGCTCGTTAGATGTGGTCGACTCACACGTCGTGTCGGGTACTTCCGGGCCAGCGATACACCTCATGAAATATCCAGAAGACACAAACACGGGATATATCGGGGGGTTTCACCTGTTAGGTGGCCAAGTGCGCAGCCAGAGCAATCGTCAACTGGAACCTGGAACGATCGACTACGATCCTCACTATGTGACTCCGCCGGGGATCGCTTGGGGACTGTACCAATCAATGATTCACGTGAGTGAGCATTCGGTGATTCCGGAAGAGTCCCCACCCACCGTTCGCGCGAACCAAAATGCGGTTAACGCGCCTGGACCTGCAGAAGGGACGTAAGTCCACTGCGGGGAGCAACTACAGCGCATTCCGTGCCGTCCACCAATCCGTACTACACAACCACAAAATTTTGCGGAGGAACGGATGGGTGAGTGGTGCCATCTCAAACTGGAGGATATCCAATGAAACTAAATTCCATTTCGCAAATTGTTACGAGGCTCACGTCTCGGCGCGGGCGAAGGCAAAACAAACGATCTAATTATCATGGGGCCGAGGGACTAGAGCAGCGACTGCTTCTGGTCGCGCCTGGAACCGTAACCGGCCTGAATTTGACGGAAACGAGCCCGCCCGTCGGAGTGACGCAGAATTTTGCACAGGTGAAATTCTCATGGGATTCTACGGCGACTGCCACCAACTACGACTATTGGGTGTCATACGGTCGTAACGTTCCCGTCGTAACCGGGTCAACGACGGACACCTCAGTCGATTCAAACGAATTGAGTCTCACAGCGAGGGCCAATGGTCAATTACTGAATGGCATTGCGACAGGCTTCTCATATCACGTGTGGGTACGCGCGTCAAATTCTGACGGCGCAGGTCCGTGGGGCATTGGTAGCACCTTCATCGTGCCTTCCGGCATTCAACCCCCTCCATTCGAAATCTCTGCTCTCACCAAACACGACTATCGGCAGTCCGGCAGCGGATGGGACGTGCCAGTCAATTTTCCGAATTTGACTGTCCAATATGTTGATTATTGGATTGAAAAGAACGATGCCTTGTTGGCAACTGGTTCGTATTTCACGGGTGCCTTGACAGAAGCTTACAGCAACCGCGAACTGAGATCGACATTTGAAGATGTGTTTCCCCAGTCCGAGCAAGATCCGGGCATCTATGAAATCTGGGTGCGTGCTCGCAACGGTGTGGGCGTGAGTGCTTGGACAGGACCATTTTTGCGAGCGATCGGTCAAGAGCAACCGCAGGTCACCGGGCCAACATCGTCCAGTGGTTCCGCACGGCCGGAAATTACGTGGAGTGGCGGTGATCCTAGTGTTCCCTTTCAAATTTGGATTCAGCGGGATGGCGGACCAGTCGTCATCAATGAACGCGGAATCAGCGGAACAAGCTACACGCCCACGGAAGACCTTGATCCAGGGCTCTACCGAGTCTGGGTTCGCCAAGTGAATGAATCCGGGGCGGCCATGCCATGGAGCAGCCGGTATCTGGTCGAAGTTGGTACACAAACTCTACCACAGCGACCCGTGCTAAATTCCGACTACCTGAGCAACGGTGCCGAACCGGAAATTTTCTGGGGCGCTGACCCGCTCGCTGTCCGCTGGGAAGTATCGATCACGTTACGTGGTAACGGACAGGAGGTACTCAGGGAGTCGACACTGACAGGCACGTCGTGGCGAAGTGCGGAACCGCTGCAGGTCCGTGTTGAGTATCGCATCTGGCTGCGAGCGATTGGGCCAACCGGTGTCGCCAGCCGCTGGAGCGTACCAGTCGATGCAATCTTTGAAAACAACTTGATCAGCTACCGCACCCGCAATTGATTTTCGCAGCATTGGGCCAACTCGTTCCCAAACTGCAGTTTGGCAACGAGGGTACAAGATACAACCACGAATGGACACAAAGGTACACAAATGACCGGCATCAAATTCGTGTGTATTCGTGTTTATAAGCAACCATTCATCAGTTTCAGCGTTTAACCGCGTGCCCATCGGGCCGCGCTTTTGCGAAGAAAACGCGGCCCGATGGGCACGCGGCTAAACAATTTGTGTGCGAAAACTTGTGCCTGAGTGCTTAAACTCCGCACCCGACGCACAGCACATAGAAATCAGGTCGTGTCAGCGAATTTCAAGACGCTCGCTGATGTCGGGAACGTCGAAATCAGCCGTGGCGACGCGGCGGTCCGCTCACGGATGATTGTTCACTTCGGCGAATCCCTATCGGCGGCTCTCAATCCAAAGAACCGGAAACCGTCTGTGAGCGCGACACCCGTTCCGCATGCGGTGCAAAGGACTGTCGCTGAGTCTCAGAATGGTTACGATGTCAGGTGGTGACGTCATCACTTTTTCTCAAGAGCTCCCGAGTCATGCAGACCACAAACTTCCTTCCCGGCATGAATCCGTATCTTCAGGCGCGCTGGCCAGACGCTCATACGACATTGATCGGCTACATCCGAGATGCACTGAATGAGCGACTGCCGAGTGATCTGGCGGTGATCGCCGAGGAATCGATTTCGATCGATTCCGAAGACGGAACCCACGTTCGCATGCGTGCCGATGTGGCGGTCGTTGAACAGCCGAGTCTACGTTTACCCGATTCGATTCCGAATCAAAGCGACACGTCGACACTTGAGCTTGCTGAGCCCGAAACCATCCGGCTTCCGGAACTGAATCGTTGGCTGGAGATTCGCGATGTGAACAATCACCTCGTCACCGTGATCGAATTGCTGAGCCCCAGCAACAAAATGCCAGTGGCAGCGATGAATCTGGCAGCCCGTCACGAACAGCTCATTCGTGAAGGTGTGAACGTTGTAGAAATCGATCTGATTCGCGGAGGCTCCCGAACTCTGCCCGATCCGATGCTTGGGGAACTCAGAGATTCCGGTTCGCAAACCATGTATCTGATCATCGTCGGCAAAGCTCTGTGCCTCGCAGAGCGGCAGGTTTACTATTGCCCACTGCGTGAGCCACTGCCTGCTTTTGCAGTGCCGCTAAGATTAAACGACGGCCCGGTGCCTTTGGACCTACAACCATTGATCGATCGCTGTTATCAGACCGGTCGTTATTGGCAACCCAGCCAACGCCCGTTGCGGCAGCTGGTTTTCGCGGCCGACGAACAGGATTGGATCGACAAACATCGAGTCGCCGCAGGCTTGATCGATGCCTGACAAGGTTGCTCACTTCACGCTGTGGCCTGTGTCTGCTGCTCAATCAGCGCATCGAGTTCTGCCTTCAGCTTGGGCAAAATTTCGTCGTAGGTAAACGCCCCGATGCTTTCGGTCCCTTTTTTCAGGTTCACATGCGTCGGCCCGCACCACAATCCGAGGTCGGCGTCGTCGGTTTCTCCCGGTCCGTTCACCCGGCAGCCCATAACAGCAATCGTCAGCGCATGATCCTGAGCGTACGTTGTCATGTCGCGAACCTGTTCCGCCAGATCGATGAACGCTTCGTTCTCCACACGCGAACAACTTGGGCAGCTGATGATGTTGAGTGTTTTCAAACCGTAGTCGACGACGGAGCGAACTCGACCGTTGGCGATGTCGTCCAGAATCTGTCGACCCGCTGCGATCTCTTCCGCCTTGCGATTGTTGGCAACCGTCAACGAAACTCGAATCGTGTCACCGATGCCTCGACTAATCAGCTGTTCGAACGCGATGCGAGTTTTGATCACGCCATCGGGCGGCATTCCCGCTTCCGTCACGCCCAGATGCAGCGGCACGTCCGGACGTTTCTCCGCGAAGCGTTTGTTGACTTCGATCACTTTCTGCGGATCGGAATCCTTCAACGACACGCAATAGCGGGGGAAGTCGTAATCGTCGAGCAGTCGACAGTGGTCCCACGCACTTTCGAGCATCGGGGAAATGGAATCGTCTTTGGCGTATTTCGCTTTCATCGCCGGATCAACAGACCCGCAGTTCACGCCAACTCGCAGAGCACAATCGTTGTCGCGCGCCACATCGGCGATGTAGCGAACTTTGTCTGCCCACGGTTTTTCGCGTTCGTGGTGATACAGATGCCCCGGGTTGTAACGCAGCTTTTCGACATACGGAGCAATCACCTCCGCCAAGCGGTAGTTTTCCTGCAGGTCGACCGCCAGATTTCCTTCCACCTGACTGCGGATTTCGATCAGCGCCTCGGCATCCTTTTGACTGTCGATGGCAACCCGCACCACGCCTGCTCCGGCATCGACCAAATCGCGGATTTGAGCCACCGTTTTGTCAATGTCCTGAGTCCTCGTGGCCGTCATGCTCTGCACGGCAATCGGCGAACCGCCACCGATGGCAATGCTGCCGATTTTGACCAGTCGTGTTGGGTTTCGTTCGATCGTCACAATGAGGGATCCGGAATGGATGAAGTGAGTTTGTGTGCCTGACAATACGCGGAGTATCTTCGGACCGCGAAATGGAACAACCCAGAATTCCCCGCCATTTCGTTTTCCAACCGCGAATCTGATCGCAATCCAACCGAATTTGCTGAAGATTGGCACTCCGGACCGATGGTCGTCAGCGGTCTCGCCCGCAAATAACAGACCGTTTTCGCTGGAAACCCCGAACTCCACCGCCACAATTTCGCGAAATTCGCTGCCATGAAGTTCCCCACTTGCTGAAGCTACGTTCACGCTTTACTGTCTGCCGTGCGACCATCGAGTTGGTCGTTGCCTCCCTGATTTCACCCTCTCCTGAGACACACGATGTTCCGATTTTTTGCTGCCCTTGCACTCACCTCCGCCCTGCTGGGCACCGCAGCCATTGATGCTGCCGACTGGCCTCAATGGCGTGGCCCCAATCGAGACGGCAAGTCCGTTGAAAGCAACCTTGACCTCGACTGGACCGACGGTGCTCCCAAACTGCTGTGGCGCGTCGACGGCGTCGGCCAAGGCTATTCCAGTGTCGCAGTCGTGGATAACACGATCTACACCACCGGCAACAAACCCAACGGACAATGCGTGATCGCTCGCAGTGCCAACGACGGATCAGAAATCTGGTCCACACCGCTCACCAACAAGCCGCCAAAGCACGGTTACGATGGAGCACGCTGCACACCCACGGTGACCAAAGACCACTTGTACGTTGTGTCATCCGACGGGCAAGTCGCCTGCCTGAAGCGAGACGACGGTTCCGTTGTCTGGTCGAAAAGTTTTCAGGAGGAATGGGGCGGCAAGATGATGAGCGGTTGGGGATTTTCTGAATCACCGTTGGTCGATGGCGATCGAGTCATCTGCACGCCCGGCGGCGACAAGGCGTTGATCGTGGCCTTGGACCGCATGACCGGAAAACAAATCTGGGCCAGCCAGTCTTTCGAATCTGACCATGGCAAAGATGGAGCCGGCTACTCATCCGTTGTGATCAGCAATGCGTGCGGAGTGAAGCAGTACGTCACGCTGTCCGGTCGAGGCGTCGTGAGCGTCGATGCGGCCGACGGTTCCACACTGTGGACGTACGCTGCCGTGGCCAACACGACGGCCAATATTCCCACACCCGTTGTGTTCGACGATTATGTCTTCTGCTCGTCCGGATACGGCACAGGTTCCGCATTGCTGCACCTCACAAAAACCGGCAGTGGCCTGAACGTCAACGAAAAGTACTTCCTAGACGCTGGCACTCTACAGAATCACCATGGCGGCATGATCAAACATGGCGATTACATCTATTGCGGGCACGGCCACAACGAAGGCTTCCCGACCTGCATCGAAATCGGCACCGGCAAGGTCGTGTGGGGTGGCAAGCTGCGAGGTGCGGGAAAAAAATCGGCGGCTGTCACAATGGTCGGCGATCATCTGCTGTTCCGCTACGAATCCGGCCACATCGCATCCATCGTGGCGACTCCCGACAGCTACCAACTGAAAGGCAGTTTCATGCCCGACCACCAAGAAGGAAAAAGCTGGTCACATCCCGTCGTCGTCGACGGAAAAATGTACCTGCGCGAACAAAACGTCCTGATGTGCTACGACCTGAAAATCTGAACGCATTGTCCGCTCACGAAAGGACGGGAAAGACGAGTGGATTATCCATCTTGGATTTCAGCATATCGACCCACTGATCGAAGACGATGGGCATTGTGCAGTCGTGATCATCGACGCTCAGTCTGAAGAACCGCGTTTGCTTGAAGGGCTGTGATTCAGCCCCGGCAGGGACGACAGACTCTTGCCGGTGACGACAGTCGCCGGTTTATGTTTTCCGATCTTTCAAGTCCCGGCAGGACGTGCGGTTCTGAAGTTTCAGTTTCAGAAGCGGTTAGGCGGGTGGCACAAACTGGCGCAGCCTGCCTGTTTGGCCCAAGGAAATCATGTGAATTCGATGAAAATTCAGCCGTACAAATATGTCGATACCCTTGAGCTTGGAAAGAGTACGCCAGCGGATTGCATCTCCCTGTACAAGACCCCAAACGCTATTCGCATGAACCGTAAAAATGAGGAAGAGTATCACGACATCGACTTCATCCTTCGATTCGATGCGACGAGTCACCGGCTCCGTGAGTACACACTTTTGCCAAGAAGGGTTGCGACGATTTTCCACGACAAGGGTTCGCTCCCTGTGACTGGGGACCAGCCGTTTCCAGTCAACGCATGCCAGATTGATGGTGCTCCAGTCGAAGCGTTTGGCTTCGTCATATTGAGGAAACTCGGAATTGCAATAACTGGCCTGCAGGATGGCGATGTTTCTCAACTGGCCTTAACCGTGTTTTCGACTGGCGACTTCGATGAATTCATGAGCGAGGCGACAGTATTTAAAGTGCGAGCCGCCCAGTGATGCCCCAAAGATCAGATGCCTCATGGAAATTGGTCAGCTCGGGGTTCACTTCAGCTGTGAATTTCGATACGGGCAATCGCCTACAGGGGCGAGAACGGGAAATCTTGGATCGGCTCGGGCGGTCGTTCCAGTGGCGGCAGCGTGTCGCCGCCCAGCTGCGGCAACGCCCATCGCACGGCCTCTCCCAGCAGCGTTGATTCGCCGTACAGTGTACGTGCGCGCTGCAGCTCAGAAATCGTCGATCGAGCGTCCATCCGTCGCAGTGCTAGGATGCTCATACGACGCACAAGAAAATCTTCCGGATCGAACATGTTGTCATCGAAAATTCGTTCCAATAGCTTTGCGACCAAATCCGGCTGAGGCTGGTCGGTATAAATCTGACCAATCGCCCACAACCCTGCCCCCCGCATTTCAGGGTCACGGCCTTTGCTGAATTGCTTTCGGTAGAGAGGCTCCAGAGACTTCGCCTTAATAAACCCTGCATGCTGAAACAGAAACGTCAGCTGCAACGCACCGGAAGCGCCGGAAGCGTTGTCGATGGTTTCATATCGAACAATCGTCAGCGCATTGATCGCGTCGGCCGATTCGGTGTTGGGCATCAAGTGCAGTAACCAAGCCGCCGTCACGTAAACTTCCGCCCGTGGATGTTCGAGCAGTCGGATCCATTCGTTTTGCCAGTCGCGATGACGAAGCTCGCCCAGCAACACCAATGATTGTTCTAACTGCTGCCAGTTCGATGTCTTATCAACAATGCTCGCGCCCGCGTTCTTCAGAATACCCGCTTTCAAGTCATCATCAGCCAATGCCAGAATCCGTAGAGTATTCCGAGCCGCGTTGCGAACTCCGATATGAAAATCGGCTGTCAGCATCTGCAACAACTCACAGCCCGCCACGGTTGGCAGCGTGTGTAGCACGCGAATGGCCGCCAACCGCACGTTGGCTTCTGGATGCCCGGCGGCTTGGTTCAGTTGATCGACCAGCAGCGATGGCTTGAGCTCCGAAAGAATCTGCCAGCCACGCGAGGCCACCACATTCGAATCATCATCACACAACCTGAACAGCAATTGAAATGCGGTGTCGGATTGTGCCCGTTCCAGCAAAGCACAGGCCAACAACCGATCAGTGACTTCACGGTCGTGGAACTGCTGAGCAATGTCAGCGGCTTGAGTCGCATCGATGCGTCCCAGCGCGTGAGCGGCCGCATGGCGTGCGGAGAAATCGACGGCATCGATTTCCAGCAGCGTTTTGAGTACCGGCACCGCAGACGCGTCTTGCAGATCGCCCAGCCCACGGCACGCAAGCTGAATCAGGGGACTTGAAAACTCACGATGACGATTGATGCGATCATGCCACGTTGCCTTGAGGGCGTCACCGCCCCAGCGAACGAAATCGAATTCGACAACCAAGCACAGCGATTCGTAGCGCGGAACACAATATTCCGCCACAGCGGCGGCAGAAGCCGAATTCCCAAGCGACGCCAAAGCTGATACGCAGGCTTGGCGAACAAGCGAGTTGCTGTTTTCCGTCAGATATTTCCGCAAGTCTGGTTCCACGTGTGTAACGTCAGCCAGCTGTTCGACCTGCACACGCTGCAGAGCACGAATCGCTTCAATTAAAATTTCATCGTCCGCCGCAGATCGCAGCATTCTTTCTAGGAACACCACCATTGAATCTTCCAGATAATGCGTTGGCTCGGGCAGCTTGAGTTCCGGATCCAGATACATTCGCCGAGGCAAATCGTCGAAACGAACAATTCCCGGGCAGGTTATTTCCCCCTGATAGTCAAACTCCTGTCCCGCCGCAGATCGACAACACAACACAATCAGACAACTGGAAACGATGGAGCACATCCGGAAAAAAACGGCAACACGTGAAATATTCAGCATCGTATTCATGGGCCACTCACAGTTGATCGCAGATTCGAAAATGGTCGAAAGGGTCCGCTCGTAAGGTTCTCAGCAAACTGCGCGGAGTGATTCAATCCGGTTCCCAAAGTCGCCACGTGCGAACATACAGCACGACTAACAGCCCAGCACACAAAATTCCAGAAACCATCCACGTGGTGCGCAGGAGTCCGTCGTATACCTGAAAACCTTCCACGCCCATGGTATGCAGAGCGCCCGCCATCGCGTTCGCAGACAAAGCTCTCTCAACAAACGAATGACTAAACGGTGAACCGCGATTGATCCACACCAACATCGATCCACCGTACAGAACCACCAGCACTCCATAGGCCAGCGTGGTCGCAACAGCCGTCGATCGACAGAAACTGCTGACCGTCGCACTGACTAGCATTGCGACTAACGCGGTCATCAACAGCGAAATCATGACCTGAAAAACCTGAGTCTGCAGCACCGGTTTAATGACCATGATGATCCCGTAACCCGGCAACGACGCGCACAACACCAACAGCAGCGTAATGCAAACACTCAGCAACTTCCCGGACAGCACACGATGCACGCTCAACGGCGTGGTGCGCAGCAGATTCCAGCCACCGCTTTCGATTTCTCCGGCGATCATTGCACCCGACAGCCCCGGCGTCAGCGCGATGATGAGTCCGATTTGAGCGACAATCATAATGCCGCCCACTTTCTCAACCCCCCAATCCAAAGTGCCCATTGTGGTCGCTAGAGACAGCAGCAAAGACATCACGGCACAAGCGGCCACCATGCGCAACAACCAATGCAGGCGACCGAATTGTCGACTCCGAAACTCCTTGACCATCAACGGGTTCAGGTACCAAGGAATGCCGGACTTGCGTTTCTGCGGGTCCACCAGATACATCAATCGCCGCGCCGCTCGGTGCGAACCAGATCGGTCATCCGTCATCACACCTTGGGCACGAGAGCGATCCATCAGAGAATAATTCATGCGTTGAATACAAATCAGACTTCCCACAACGACAAAGATTGCGGCCGACAGCATGTAAGACCACATGAGATCGACCGCTTCGATCGCACCAATCCCAGCCGGCGATGCGTCGCCCACGATCTGCATCAATGCCGGAATCGGAGACAACAGCCGCAACTTTTGGGCACTTGACGCATAGATGCTGTCGCCGCCCTGTAGAAACAAATGTGGAATCAGCACCACAACCAGCAAACAAAAGGTCGCGCCATAAGCCCACCGCAAACCCGCTTCGGGTGTCCGCGCGACTGTGCCAACCAGCAGTCCCAGCACAATAAGTTGGACGCAAACTGCAGCCAGTAACGTGTACAAAGCCAGCACGTCTTTCGTCGGCGATAGTGCTCCCATCGCATAACAACACGCCATCGGTGGCAGCGTAACCGCCAGCAACAACGCCGCAAACGTCACCAGCGCCATCAGTTTTCCGACGTAAATTTCAGTCCGTGCCAGCGGAGAATTGAGCAACAATTCCATCGTCCGCTGCCGCACTTCTCGAATCAATCCTGTGGCCGGAAACGCGGGCACCACACAGGCGATCACGGCGAACATCGAATACGCCAGCCCACGAAAAACGGCTCTCGCCTGCAGACCGCTCAGGTCGGCCGTGGCAGACGTCGGCCACTTCAAGAGCACCACGGCAGAAAAGGCAAACGCCACCAGCACAAAGACCCACACGGTCCGCCGCATCCGCAGCAGCCCCGGCAACTCACGCCGCACAATCGCAAGACAACCGTTCATGCCTGCTCCTGAGTGACGCTTGTAGAGGAAGCTTCTGCCGAAGCAGCCTGCTGCGTCACGCTCATGAAGATATCCTCAAGATCGCCCGCCACTTCACGGAACTGAGAAATCCGCTGACCACCCTGAATCAACAACTGTAGCACGCGCGACAATTCGTCATCCGCCGCAGCCGTGCGAAAACGTACCGCCCGTTCGGATTCGGAAGGCGTCACTTCGCAGTCCGCTTCCAGAGCTCCACGCAGCTGTTCCGCCACAGGTTGCACGCTGGCCGCGTCCAATAGCTCGACCTCCATCGTCCGCCGTGGCGACAGCTGACGACTGACTTCCGATAACGTGCCGCTGGCTTTCAGTTTTCCGCCCGCCAAAATCGCAATTCGGTCACAAATTCGTGACAGCTCAGGCAGAATATGACTGGTCACAATCAGCGTGCGGCCTTCTTCCGCCAGACGCAGTAGGATCTCCCGCATTTCGATCCTCGCTTGCGGGTCCAAGCCATTGGCGGGTTCATCAAGAATCAGCACCTCTGGAGCATGCAGCAAGGTGCGTGCAATCCCAATCCGTTGTTGCATGCCGTGGCTCAGACTTTCGACATACCGGTCTTTCATCCACGTCGCATTCGTCAATTCCAGCACTTCAGCAATGCGAAGCTGTCGCTGCTTTCTGGAAATCCCGAACACGGCACCAAAGAAATCCAGATACTCAGTCACCCGCATATTGTCGTACGAACCAAATTTATCCGGCATATGTCCGATCAGCCGCCGCACTTTCTGAGCGTCGCGAACACAGTCGACGCCCGCAATATGAGCAGTACCGGATGTCGGTCGAGTCAGTCCGACTAACACGCGAATCGCGGTCGTCTTGCCCGCTCCGTTGGGACCAATAAACCCCAGAATCTCTCCCTTGTTCAGTGTCAGATTCAGATCATCCAACGCGACGAACTCACCAAAGCGTTTCGTCAGATTTTTGATATCCACAACTGGTCTTGAATCACTGCTCACAAAATCCCCTTTGCATCAACTTGATCAATCCGTCACCACAAACTTCGTCACTCTCACTCAGTGCGGACGCCATTCAGCGACATCATCAATCGCTCCACCTTCCACCCATCATCTCGTTCGACAGATTCTTCCGTCGCGTCTCCAGCGATCGTCTTCCCCACATCCAGTCGCAGATAAACCACGCCAGTCGCCTTGATCGAACCTAAATGTTCGGCACTCAACGGCAACTCATACAAGCCCGCCGGGCTGTCCAGTTTTTGTAACAGTACGGGCGAATCATAAGTTCCGACGCTAATCGACACCGGTCGTGAACCAGCGTTGATACGAATCGTCACCGTCCCAGCCGTCGCCTCAAACGGCTCACAAACATCCGGCACGTCAAATTTCAACAGCGTGACCAGCGCACTTTCGCGTCCCAACCACTTGCGACTGGGATTGCTGTACACCCCGCTCAGGCCGCCGCGTTCGTCCATCACGACTCGATAAGGCAGCAACGCCGGAGGAATCAACAGCTCAGCCCCAATCGGCGGAGCTTGCAGGGTCACCTCCTGCATCCTTAGAGTCGACCCCGCTTGTCGCGTCGATTCGTCGCCGATTTGTAGTGACTGCTGATTTGAGTCTGTCCAAGACAACAGTGTCAATCGATCCGGATAAGCTGTCTCAAGTGCATTCGTCATGAACAGCTCTTCGTAGACAGCAGAACGCTGCTTCTGAACATCCGTCAGTAACGTGCCGGTCACGAATTCGGATGGAGCCAGAAGATCTTCAGATGTCGCCTGAAAACTGCCATCACTGTTCGCGCGGACAGCCATGCGTTCCGTCGCCGTCCCGGCCAGAATCATGTCCGATGGCTGGCTCGCTTCATTGCTTTCGAAGCGTCCCACGAATCCGTGTTCATTGATGGTCGCCGTCAGGCGTCCCGGTTGCTGCAACCGTTTCAGCGAGCGAACACGATAGTTGCGAATCCCTGCCGCCTGTTCCAGATTTTGCCAGTGCGACTGACCTTGATCCGTCCAAACCATGCGTCGCGGAAGACTTTCGCTGGCAACATCGATCGGCGTCATCAGCGAAAAGTCATCCATGCGGACCTCTAAACGCCGCGAATCAGGATAGAACACCGATGCGATACCGTCCGCAGACAAAGTTGACTGACCAGTCACGATGGCCGAGACACGTTGTTGAATCGCAGTCGGTGGTGCCACACTTCGAGAACGGCTGCCCGACCACACAGCTGGCAATGCGCACACCAGCGCCAGCACAGGAACCACCCACAACAAGGATTCGGACGCCTGCTTCCGAACTAACACGATGCCCACAATCGCCACGCCAGCCACAAATCCAAACATCAACACGGCGGCGAAGAGGCGTGAAGGAATTTCGTAACCAATAAAAGCGGCCGCAGCAGCGCTTAAATCTTCGTCACCGATCGGAGCCTGTTTTTTTGAGGACGCGAAGAGACGATCGACGATTTGCTTAGCACACAACGAAACCTGCGGCTTGTCCTCCAGATCCGCGAACACTTCCAGCGACACCGTGGTCACTATCACGGTCCCTCTTCCAAATGGCACCTCGATCACGGCAGGCCATCCATCGATCGACCAATGCACGTGCCCTTGTTCTGCAATCACGCGCACCAACCGCGCTGGTTCGGCGAATTCCCGCACGATCTGTTTCTGTGGGTAGAGTATCGGCGAAGCATCGGCAGACAGATCCAGCGTCATGCTGTTCGAAGATGTTTCATCGATTTTGGAGATCGGCAGCGTATCGCCCAGCAACGCTTGCACGGTGGCGATTCCGGTTTGATCCAGACACAGCCAGACGCGACCCCCACGTTGAGCCCAAACTCGGACAGCGTCGCAGGCCTCAGGAAACTGGTGCAATGTCCGCGACGTCACCATCAACTGATCCAGACATTCCAGTGACTCCGGATAGCCACTCAAGTCCTCCGCGCGAAACGAAATTGCCATGAGTTCGTTGTTGGCCGCAGTACGAAAGGCATCCGCCATTGCATCCGCTTTCTTAAGCTCCTGCGGATCTTCTTCACCCGACATCAGCAGACCACGATAACCAACATTAAGCTGTCCACGGGATTCGGGATTGACCACGGAAAAACTGCGCGACACTTGTTCGTTCCGCAAACGCTGAACCGGGCCGGAGCCGTCTGAGTTTTCGAACACAAGATATTCGAAGTCAAAAGACTTGCTCTGGTGGTCAGGAATCATCAAGGGCCACCGACAAGTGCGAACACTGTTGGCCGGTACAATCACCCGCCGACTGTACTGCAAACCATGATTGCCAACTGGAATCACAACCGCCAAAATTTCTTGGGCGCTGTCCGATGGATTTTTGAACGTCCCTTGAACCAGACTCCACTTGCCCCGCAGAACACGTTCGAGTCCACCGGGTCCCACGACCGCTGTGGTATCCTGCCCGATCGCTGAAACTGTGGACAAAATGGCCAAAGCACAGAGAAACGAAAATCGAATGATAGATTGTGGCATTCAGGCTGCAGTACGGCGAAGGGACGACCGGCGATTCAGACAGCTAAGAATTCGACACGGATTGGCGTCAGGAAACAACTCAGTCCAACTAGGTTTCTCAACAACCCTGTGCAGGCGACTCGCGATGTTTGTTAAGGGTCTACAGATCGTTCGACCGAACATTCGCCAGTTTCTCAGTCAGCTTGACGCCGAACTCAGCCACGACTTCCCGGAACTCCGGAACTTCCGCCAGATTCGTATACTGCAACGGATCAGCCACGGTATCGAACAGCTCAACTCCGCCAGACGCATCTTCGTTGTATTGCATGTAAGCCCATTTTTGTTCACGCAGCAAAAACCCCTTCCGCATCGGTGCGACGCTGAACGCAGCGTCTCGAACAACATGGTTCGGATCATCCAGCGTCGCAGAAATGTCTGCCCCTTGGATTCGTGCGGGCACTTCCAGCCCGCACAGTTTCGCCACCGTCGGATACAGGTCGAGAAGTTCGACCAAGCTGCTACACACAGCGGGCGGCTTACCGGGCACACTGATAATTAAGGGCACCCCAGCGGACTCATCCCGCAGACTGACCTTCGCCCAAAAATCATGCTCGCCAAGATGGTAACCATGATCACTGGTGAAGATCACGATGGTCTTATCCTCGACACCGGCACGTTTCAACGCCGCCATCACCTTGCCCACCTGAGCATCCATAAAAGCGACTGACGCGTAATATCCGCCCAAGGCCTTCTGTTGCCGGCGAACATCCATCTGCATATTTTGACTGGTCTTATAGTTGATGCCCGGCTTGGGGATATCATCCCAATCGCCCGCCACCTTTTCTGGCAACTCCAATTTGTCATACGGCAGAAACGGAGGAAAGTAGGACTTGGGAGCCACAAACGGAACGTGAGGTCGCACGAAACCGACTCCCAACCAAAACGGTTTGTCCTTGTGCTTGCCGATCAGCTCAACCGCCTTCGCCGCGGTCATCCCATCAGAATGCACCTCGTCATCCCCATCCGCTTCGACAACAACAAACGTGTTTCCGCCGACAACAGGTTTCTTCCCGTCAGGATTTCGTTCCAGCGTTTCGCCATCCCCCGGCGCTTTCCATTCTGGGCCCGGACTATTAAACCGTTCTGTCCACGAAGCTTCGTCGTCGGCACCGTTGTAGTTGTTGTGATCACGACCATCACCGCCTAGCTCAACGCCGCCGGGCACACCCATGTGGTAAATCTTGCTGACCCGCGCCGTATAGTAGCCGTGATTTTTGAAGTGCTGAGGCCACGTGGCACGGTCACCAAGTTGTGGTCGCGGGCTGGTGTAACCCAAAACCCCGGTCGCGTGAGGATAATATCCAGACAACATGGATGCTCGGGACGGCCCGCAATACGTCCCCTGACAATAAGCGCGGGTGTAGCGAGTGCCCTGCTCCGCAATCGCATCGATATTTGGCGTATGGCAAACCCTGTTACCATAACAGGACAACGCCGTTGACGTTAAATCGTCAGAAATAATGAACAGCACGTTGTACTGTGAAGTGGTGTCCGCGCCATCGGCAGCACCATTTGCAACGGTAACGCCCGCTGCCAGCAGCATCAGAAAACAGAAAGTAGGTCGCATGTTTTTTTCTCCGAGTCGGGGGTGGCCAGACAGCAGACTACCCGATCTCACAGGTCGAAGAAAACCATGGCCTACCTGCCGTAGCCACGGCCGTCAAATTGTCAGCACCAATCCCAGCACAATCGAATCCTGCACGACGCTTTTGTCGCTGACATTGGTGATCGCAATTAACGGAGCAAAACCGCTGCTGCGCACGTACTCCAGCGCGACCCGGACGTTGGGTGCGGGATGGTGGCTGATCCCAATCACCAGTTGCCGGTTGAATTCGAACTCAGATCCGGCAGGCCCCTGAATTCCTTCGCTCCAGCTACCGGAAAGCCGCACCAGTTGATCGTTGAAGAACAGATCCCAAGCAGTTTCTAGTCGATAAGCGGTCACCCGATGATTGGTCACTGGCCAAGGCTCGAACGTCTCAACATATTCTGCTTCGACCACCCACGGCCCCCAATGAAACGCGGCGCTAACATCCCAAATAGAATTGAATTCTCCAGTGACCGATGCGTCCAGATGCTCCGCTGTCTGCCCATCGTAAATCGTGCCTCTTAGAAACCCGCCACCCAACGACAAACCAGCATTGGTGCCCAACGGCCAATCAAACAACGCGTTGATCGCCACGTTGTTCAAGTGTCCTCTTTCGTCGCTGTCGGCCACACGAATTCCGCGACTACCATTCAACGCGGCAACCGAAAGATTGAATCCATCCACGGCATAGCCGCCTCCCACGCCTTCGGCCAAAGGAGAAAAATAATGCCAGACCATCGACTGACTAAACGGACTCAACGTCCCCATGTCACCAAATGACACGGTCTTCTTGCCAGCAAAGGCGTAGAACGGCGATTGAGAAAGATCTCCCAAGGCCACGTAAGCCTGGCGAACCTGAAAACTTCCCTGATTGGCAGCGTCAAAACTAAAGACGTCAGAAAACAGGGTCTCCATGTAGCCATGAGCCCACGGAGTGAAGTGTCCGACGAAGGCCTGATTGGCATGCACCATTCGCGCATCCGTGACCGTGGTTCCAGTAAAATCCGTCGGGAAGCGGCCAAGGTACGAAAACTTGTCTGCCGTGTTGGTCGTACCAAACATCGCCGACGCACGAAACTGGGCTCCCAAATCAAGTCCCGGCGTGACACCGCCGTATCGCGCAGGATCAATCAGCAATAACTCTTTGTCAGATTGACGATTTTGAAAATCCATCAGCGGCTGAGTCAACCTAGGATTCAACCGCACGGCGGAAGAACGGGAAATCTGAAACTCGGACTGGTCGACGATCGAAGACAGTCGGCTGTCATCGAAATCAGCACCGGAAAAATACTGTTCGCTAGACACAAACGAATGTCCGCCAAGTTGTGCCGGGGCCTGTTGAATGGTCTGTGCGACGGAACATTCCGTGACACTCCCTATCATAATCATGTTGATGAGTAATAAATTCCGCGCACCAAACATTCTCGCCTCCCTGCCAATCGTTCGGCGGAGGTTAGTCTAGGCCCACGTTCATTTCGAAGAGCGATTTGGCATTGCAGCGACCAGAATTACGTTCCGGCGCGTCTGATTCAGCCGTCAAACCGCAACCAACAGTCGACACAGACTCGGGGTGGCAAAATCTGCAGCTGTAAGCAACAAGTTCGACGCAGCACAGATTCTACTTGGAGTCCTCGATTTCCCGAGCAAGAACAGGATCGCATCGACTTTATTTATTACAAATCGAAGACCTTACAGGCCGTTGATTCAACCGTCCTCCGCAACCATAAAGTCAAATTCCCATCTGACCACGCTGCCGTTCTCACAACGTTTCGTAGCACCCCGCGTCCGTATACGCAACGCCGCCCAGCTGCGAACGCTGAGCTACGACAAGATCGGCTGAATGACGTCACCAGCAACGTCAGTCAGGCGAAAACGGCGACCATTGTATTTGTAGGTCAGGCGCGTGTGGTTGATGCCCAGCAGGTGCAAGATTGTGGCGTGCAGGTCGTTGACGTGCACCTTATCGACGGCCGCTTTGTAGCCAATGTCGTCTGATTCCCCATAGGTTGTGCCGCCCTTGATACCGCCGCCCGCCAGCCAGGCTGTGAAGCAGTGAGGATTGTGATCTCGACCAGGCTTTGCGGCTTTCTGAGCGACCGGCAGTCGTCCAAATTCACCGCACCAAATCACAAGCGTGTCCTGCAACATGCCTCGTTGATCCAGATCCGACAACAGACCGGCGACGGGTGTGTCGGTTTCGCCGGCAAACTGACTGTGGTTGCCCTGAATGTCGTTGTGGCCATCCCATGATCGCTGATTTTCCATACCGCCGGAATAAATCTGCACCATGCGCACACCGCGTTCCACCATTCGTCGAGCCGTCAGGCATTGCCGAGCGAAATGGTCGCACTTGTCATCGCCGATGCCATACAGATCCTGAATGTGTTGGGGTTCGGAATCGATATCCAACGCCTCAGGAGCAGCCGACTGCATGCGGTAGGCCAGTTCGAAACTTTCAATTCTGGCAGCCAGTTCCGCTTCAGCCGCACGCTGTTCCTGATGCAGATTGTTCAGGCTGTTCAGCAAATCCAGCTGATTGCGTTGAGCGTTCGCAGCGTCCTGAACGGGTAACAGATTGTCAATCGCCGCGCCGGTGGGGCTTAGATGTGTTCCCTGAAAAACGCCTGGCAAAAATCCGGAACTCCAATTGGAAGCGTGCCCTTTGGGGAGGCCTCGACCTTTCGGATCGCTCATCACTACAAAGCCAGGCAGGTTACTGCTTTCACTTCCCAAGGCATATGTCACCCACGAACCAACGCACGGAAAACCCATTCGCGGCAATCCGCAGTTCATCGCGAACAGCGCGGGAGAATGATTGTTAGATTCCGTGTAGCCGGAATGAATGAAGGCCATTTTGTCGACGTGTTCGCCCAGTTTGGGAAAGATCTCCGACACCATCTTGCCGCATTCACCTCGCGAAGTGAAAGCGAACGGTGACTTCATCAGATTGCCAACGGCATCTTTGAAGAAGCCGGTGGTGTTGGTGAATTCCGGAGCAAACTCGTTGATGGATTTGTCGTGCCAGCGTGCGAGTTCCGGTTTGTAATCCCACGTGTCCACGTGACTGGGGCCACCGTTGACGAAAATCCAGATCACACGTTTGGCTTTCGCCGCAAAATGCGTGTCTTGGGGAGCCAGCGGATTGAGAGCTCGACTGCCCAGACCTTCAGCCGCCGCTGAGGACAACAGACCGTGGTCCTGCAGCAGTCCGGCAAGTCCCAGCATGCCAAACCCGCAACCTGTGCGAGAAAGCAGACTGCGACGGTTGAGTGTTGAGTGATCATTCATGGAAGTTGTTTCCGTTTGCATTCATTGGACATCGCGAGGTGCCCGGAACCATGTTCCGGAAATCCGTGTGCCTGATATGTTTAACCCGCTGCCGCAGGCGAGGCCATTGGCTCTATGACGCTCTATGGCCTTGCCTGCGGCGACGGGTTAAACGATTGGGTGACAGCAGGTTCCGTCCAACAAGATCAGAGAACCTGCCACTGTTCAACTAATCGACATAGATGAATTCATTCATGCTAAACAGCGTTTGGCAAAGATCGGTGAGTGCAGTTTCGGCCGCTTTCACATTCTTCGCCTGTCGGTAAACATCGGTTTGTTGGTTCAAGAATGCTTCTGCCAGCTGTGCTTCCTGTTCGGTGGGCTTGCGGCCGAATGCTCGCTGATATGCGTCAGCGATTGGTGAATCGGTGTTTAGCTGAGCAGCGAATGCTGCGGCGTATTGCCGCCCCTGAGGGCTATTCATAAACATGAGTGCTTGAGGAGCGATCGTGGTGGTTGATCGCTGCCCGATGCTCACCAGATGTTCCGGCCAGTCGAACAGCATCATGGTCGGAATCAGTTTGCTGCGTTTGATAAAGAAGTAGATGCTGCGCCGCTTCATGTTGGCGTCCAGCGTGCCTGGTCCGTACATCGTGGGATCAAGCTGCCCCGACACGGCCAGCATGGAATCTCGAATGGCTTCGGCTTCCAGTCGCCGCGGTGTGTGTCGCCAGAGCAGTTTGTTGTTCGGATCGATTTTGCTGCGGTTGGCATCGAATGCTGATGACTGCCGATAGACGCTGCTGAGCATAATTAACTTGTGCAGGCGCTTCAGTTGCCAGCCATGTTCGATCAGGTCGGCGGCCAGCCAGTCTAGGAGTTCTGGATGAGTGGGGCGTTCGCCCTGAAAACCGAAATCGTTGGGAGTCGCCACGATTCCGTGGCCGAAATGAT
>JBDNHJ010000190.1:0-46966 GCA_041688835.1 Fuerstiella sp. | reverse complement strand
GTTCCAACTGTTCTGCCGACCAACTTCGTCCATCCGGTAAATCGACCATGACGTCCTCCTTGAAGATTCAACTCATCCGTTTCCATTCCAGAGATTATACTCGCTCAGGAAAATTCGGCAAATTCGGCCTTCAGGGCTGTGGAGTTAATAAGCGCCAAGCCGGGCTGCCGTGTCCGCATGTTTGTCATCGTGTAAATCAACCGTTATTCTCAGCATCTTACGTTCAATCCTCTTTCCCTGAGTAGCCCAGCCAATGATATCTCGCCGCAAAGACTCGCATGCCGCTGTCACGCGTCGGCAATTTGGTGCCGCTGTTGCCGCCGTGGGGACGGCTGCGGTTTCCGCTTCTGCGGCAGCGGCCCATCGTCCGCAGCCATCAGATCGAATCTCAATCGGGGTGATTGGATTGGGGTCGCGCGGGTTTAATTTACTGGATGATTTTCTGGGGCAGAAGGATTGTCAAGTTGTAGCGTTGTGTGATGTCGACAAGTTTCATCATCGCGATCAGGCGTGGGGAACGGGAAAAGCGTTCGGAAGCCAACCAGCGGCGGAACATGTTCGGCGAAAATACGGTGCCGGGCAGCCGGTGCAGGTGTATGCGGACTACCGCGAATTGATCGCTCATCAAGATCTGGACGCTGTCGTCATCGCCACGCCCGATCACTGGCACGCATTGTGTACTCACGAAGCTTTACTGGCTGGTAAAGACGTGTATTGCGAAAAACCAATCACACATCTGTTTACGGAAGGACGGGCGATCGTTGCGGAGGTTGCAAAACAGCAGGCTGTGTTTCAGACGGGATCTCAGCAACGATCTGATCCGTTGTTTCAGAAGCTGGTGGAATTGGTTCACAACGACGTTATCGGAGACGTGCAGTCGGTCGAAGTTGGCTTGCCTGCGGGATACGGCAAGCCGATGGGCAGTACCCTGGTTGTCGAACCGCGACCGGAATTGGACTACGACCTATGGTGCGGCCCGTCGCCCAAGTTGCCGCTGATGCAGGCTCGACATCATCGCTGGTGGCGTGGGCATCGAGCCTATGGTGGCGGTGTGCTGATGGACTGGATCGGCCACCACAACGATATTGCTCACTGGGCCATCGGAATGCAGCGGTCGGGCCCCACACTGGTCGAAGCGGTCGACTGGACATTCCCCCAAACGGATATCTACAACACGCCCGAACAGTACACAATTCGCTGCGGCTACGCGGGCGGAGTCACCTCGACGATTTCCAGTAGGAACCCTATCGGGCTAAAGATCATAGGTAGCAAGGGCTGGGTGTTCGCTCGCCGAGGCCGGATCGAAGCATCGGACAAACGCTGGCTGGCCAAAGATTTCGTGCCCGGTTCTGTGCGCATTGTGCAAGCCGCCAGTCATGCCGCCAACTTTCTGAATTGCATTCGCAGCCGACAGGAGTGCATCGCGCCTGCGGAAATCGCTCACCGTTCGATCACGCCGGGGCATCTTGCGTACGTGTCTGCGGCACTTGGGAAACCTGTTCATTGGGACCCGATCAGTGAATCTGTGATCTTGGACGATGACGCCGACAGGCTGTTGAAGACGGTTGACTATCGAGCTCCGTGGCAGCTTCCCACTCAGACTGAGCTGGCCTGATCCATGGCACAGTCGACCTCCCCAACGACCGTTCAAGCGTCAGCCGGAAACACCCAGCGCTGGATTGTGTTGGCCATTGTGATCGCCAGTCTGTTGATCGTGATGATGCCAACGCCTGCCGGAATGCAGCCGGAAGGCAAGCGTCTGATTGCGGTCACGATCCTGATGGCCGGCCTGTGGGTGACTCAGGCCATTCCGCTGGCCGCAACCAGTCTGTTGCCGTTGGTGCTGTTTCCGTTACTGGGGATTCAACTGGCGGAAGTTGTCAGCCAAGCTTACATCAACGATAAGGTGTTTTTGTATCTGGGCGGTTTCATTATCGCGTTGGGCATTGAGCGCTGGAACCTGCATCGTCGCATCGCCCTGAATATTGTGCGAGTTGTCGGTGTCAGCCCACGACGATTGGTGCTGGGGTTTCTGCTGGCCACCGGCGGTCTTTCGATGTGGATCAGCAACACTGCGTCGACGTTATTGATGCTGCCGATTGCGTTAGCGCTACTGAGAACATTGGACGACGAACAAACGTGCGACGTTGATGCATCGGGTCGCCAGCCGGAATTGCTGTCCGCTAAATTGGCCGTGCCATTGTTACTGGCGATCGCGTATTCGGCCAGCATTGGTGGCTTGACCACGATTATTGGGACACCGACAAACAACCAGGCGGTTGGCATCTATCGTGAACAATTCCCGGATGCGCCTGAGATCTCCGTCGCGCAATGGATGCTGGCCAGTATTCCGATGGGGGCCATCTATCTGTTGGTCACGTGGTGGGTGTTGACCAGAAAGCTTCCGGGAAAGACTCCGCACGATCAGTCGTTGCGGTTGGAGTTAAGTCAGCGGCTGGTGAAACTCGGCCAGCCAACCACGGCGGAGATCCGAATGCTGGTGATCTTTGTGGCCACGGCGTTGTTGTGGGTGCTGCGCAAACCGCTGGTGATCGGTACCGCAACGTTACTGCCGGGATGGTCAGAAATTTTTGGTTGGTGGTTTGGTCAGCTCGGCATGTCGCCGGATGTCGGAAAATTGTCGAGCTTTGTCAATGACTCAACGGTCTCGATGTTGATGGCCGTGCTGCTGTTCTGCGTTCCGTCTGGAATGCGTGATGCGCAGGGCAAATCGGTGGCCTTGATGGACTGGCCCACGGCCAGCAAGCTGCCGTGGGATATCATGCTGTTATTCGGCGGCGGGTTTGCTTTAGCCGGTGCGTTTAGCAGCACGGAGCTATCGGAATGGCTGGGGCAAATATTGCAAGAACCGTTGCGCGAATTGCCGGTCTGGTTAATCATTGCGGTCGTGTGTCTGCTGATGACATTTCTGACGGAATTCACCAGCAATGTGGCAACGGTCAGTACGCTGTTGCCGACGCTGTGCGCGATCTGTGTGGCGCTGGAAATCGATCCACGGATGTTGATTGTTCCGGCGACATTGGCCACCAGTTGTGCGTTCATGTTGCCGATCGCGACGCCTCCGAACGCGATTGTGTTCGGATCAGGACGGATTCAGGTGCGAGACATGGTGCGCTATGGTCTGTTTCTGAACCTGATTGGGGTTCCGATCTTCACGGCGGGCACCTATTTGTTTATCAAGCCGTTGTTGGGAATTCCGTAGCGAATGTCGTCACAGTTAGCGTAACATCGTCTGCGGAACGAATCGAATCGCAGTTGTTAACGTTTAGAAAGTGTCCTACAGCGTGCCCAAGTCTTCGCTAAAGCTAATTGTGCTGACCGGAAGTGACCGCCCGGAAGTCTTGAGCACATGGTCAACACTGCTTCCTCATCTGGACGCTTACGACGGAGTCGAGGTTGTGGGTGCCTATTCGCGGGACCAAAAAATTGAAGGGTTGGAAGCGGATCTCGTGGTGGTGCTGGGGGGCGATGGATCGATCCTGCGCGGCTGTCGACAACTGGGGTCGCAACAGTTGCCAATCGTGGGCATCAATCTCGGACGGCTGGGCTTTCTGGCCGACTTGTCTCCTGAGGAATTCCGGAACAATCTGCAGAAGCTGAAAGATGGTGAGTATCGAGTGGCTGAGCACTTGATGTTCGAGTGCCAGCATCACAAATCCGATGGAACAGTGCAGACGGATCTGGGATTAAACGAAGTCACGATCAACGCGGCCGGATCGTTAAAAATGCTGGACATCAATCTGGAAATTGACGACGAATGCGTCACGACGTTCAGCTGTGATGGATTGATCATCAGCACACCCGTGGGTTCGACGGCTCACAACCTGTCGGCGGGTGGCCCGATTCTGCGACAGGATCTGCAAGCGTTTTCGATCACACCGATTTGTCCTCACACGTTAACAGTCCGCCCAATCGTCGATTCTGCAGAACGCACGTACACGCTGACGGTTTGCGATCCTCCAGACGGTGTGATGCTGGTGATCGATGGACAGATTAGTCGTCCTGTGTCAGCGGAAGACCGCATCGTCGTGAAACGCGCCGTCGCGACGTTCAAGTTGGTTCGGTTTCCGGGCCACAGCTATTACGGCACGCTGCACCGAAAGCTTGGCTGGCGCGGGCAGCTGGACTATCGATAACGCAAGGGCCCTTGAATTGGTATGCGACGTGCATGGGACTTCGGTGATCGGAACCAACGCTCAAGGTCAACTCACGGGATTAGATAGCAGCTGTTGAGCTTTCATGATCAGCGTAGAAATCCGGAAAGGTTTTTGAAGGAAGTTTGGGGCGTCGGCCGAAATCCCATGCTTGGTCTCCAGAAAATGCTGGTCGTTACCACTGATAAACAGCACGGGAAATGGCAGCGATTCGGCTGAATCCTGAATGGCTTGAGCCAAATCGGGGCCGCTCATTGTCGGCATGCTGACATCAGTCACCATGAGATCAATGCGATGGCTTGAGCTAGAAACGAATCGTTGTGCCTCGACGGGGTCCGGAATGCTAATCACATGGTAGCCAGCCTGCTGCAGTGTTTTCACAGTGACGCGCATCACACTCGGATCATCTTCGACAACAAGAATCGTTTTCTGACCGGATGGTAAATCCACAAGCTCAGCATCAGACGAACGAATCTCAGACGCGATTATGGGAAAATAAACTCGGAACTCCGTGCCACCTCCAACATCACTATCAACCTCAATGAAGCCTCCGGCTTCATGAACAATGCCGTACACCACAGACAACCCCAATCCAGTGCCGCTACCAACCGGTTTTGTCGTAAAGAACGGGTCAAAGATGCGAGACTTCAAGTCAGCTGGTATGCCGACTCCCGTATCAGATACCGATAAGACCGCGAAATTCCCCGTGCCGAGGGTGCGTACGGGCGATGAAGTCTGAGAAAACGAATGTTTGGCTCCCTTCGTGTGGACTGTCAGCAGTCCTCCATCCGGCATGGCGTCTCGCGCATTCACGACCAGATTTAAAAGAACCTGCTGCAGGTGAGTTGGATCGATCCGCACGTGTGGCAAGCTTGGCTCGAGTTTGACCGAAAACTGCTTACCATCCCCCAGAACTCGACTCAGGAACTGGTGAGATTCTGTAATCGCCGCGTTGATGTCCACAGACTGACGCTGCGGAACCGACGAGCGACTGAATAGCAACAGCTGGTCTGTCAACTGGCAAGCGCGGTCAGCCGCATCTTGAATGGCATGCACAAGATCGCGAGCGTCTTCCTCTAGCATTTTCGGAGACTGCAGTTGAAGCAGTTCACTGGACGAAACAATGACTGTCAGCAGGTTATTGAAGTCATGAGCGATACCACTGGTGAGGTTCCCGATGGCTTCCATTTTTTGCGCCTGCAGCAACTGTAGCTCAAGCGATTTTCGTTCCGTGATGTCGATCAATGTGCCACGTAGCCCGACGACATCACCATCCCCCAGTACGACCTGCACAATATCATCCAGCCAGATAATTCCTCCGTCTTTCGTCACCATCCGGTATTCGAAGCGATGATCGACTTTTTGCTCGGTCGCGTTCTTGCAAAAGTCAACGCTGACGTCACGGTCATCCGAGTGCAGATGCTTTTCCCAGAACTCGGGCTCGTACCACTCATCTGGCGCATAACCAGACAAGGCCTCGCAGGATTCGCTAACGAATGTAAAACAATTTGTCTTCGGGTCGAGTTCCCAGATCACCAATTTGGCGTGTTGAATCGCGTCCTGATATCTCAACTTTTCACGTTCACAAAGACGCTCCAGCTGTTTCCGAGTGTCCGCCGCATAAACGACTTGGGTCACCAGCTTTAATAAAGATGCCCAGCTTTCCTCAGAACGATTCTGCGACGACATTGTCGCAGCATACTCGGTTAGCTGCCGCAACGCCTTAACCTGACGTTCCAGTTCTTGGGTGTTAAGCCGAAGATCCGCCTGCGACGGAGTTTCCGAGCTGGCTTGTTCCATCGAAACAACAAACAGGCTTGCCGCGACACCAACTTCCCGCACTCGGACAATGACACTCCCCGCCAGAGGTTCGTCGAACTGCATTGGGATGCCGTGTTGAGCAAGCTCAGCGAAACTCGAAAACGACGAAGCACCATGGAGAGTTTGCGAGCTGAAGAGACCGAGTAAGTTTCGGCCTTTCAGCTGCGCGATCTCCTGCCGGACAACCGCGCTGGCTGCGCAGTTGCCCCCCTGAATACAACCAGTTTCGTCACAGACCAGAACTGGCAGATTGGGAGAGAGACTCAGTAAATCAAGAATGGAATTTACGCCCACTAGTCGTCCATCACTTCTTTTTCTTTTTTCGACGCCTGAGTGTTGACGAGACTCTCAAACTTTTTCGTCAGCTCCTGAACTTTATCTTTCGTCGTATCCCTGTCGTCTTCGCTCAATGACTTATCCTTTTCCGCCTGATCTGCGTGCTTGTTTGCATCCCGACGAATGTTTCGAATCGAAACGCGCGCCTCTTCGGCCAACTCTTTTACGCGGCCAGCAAGTTGCTGACGACGTTCCGTCGACAACGGCGGCACGTTGAGACGTACAACTCGCCCGTCGTTATTCGGAGCCATCCCCAAATCACTGTTCTGAATGGCTTTGGCGATTTCGCCCAGACATGACACATCGAAGGGACGAATCACAATTTGCTGAGGCTCTGGAACACTGACGTTTGCAATTTGCTTCAGCGGAGTCGGAGAACCATAGTAATCGACTTTGATCGAATCGATCAGGCCTGGGTTCGCTCGGCCGGTGCGAATACCTGTCAGAGATGAGCCCAGATGATCGACCGCCTTCTCCATGCGTTCTTCGGCGTCCAGTAATATTTCGTCCTGATCCATGATTTCGTTTCCCGTGAATGGTGTCCTAAATCCGCACGCCAAAATCTGGGTCAGCGGAATGTTCTGAATTTATCCGGCATCGAGCCCCTGCGCCTGCTCGCCTATAAATTTCGACGCGGACAATATGGGCGAGTCTCACTAAGTCCGCATGGTAGTCACCACAGCCGGATCGTCAATCCGCCGGACGGGACGAGTGATTAACGTCAGTCACGTGTGAATTTAGGCTAGCAGCAACAGTCACAATCCGCACCATAAGAATCGGTTTCGTGAATTAAAACACAGTAGGGCGGGCCTCTGCCCAGAACTGAAAAAACAAGGCCCGTGCCTCTCGCATCGCGAGCGATCGTCGTTACAATTCTGGCGATGTACGCAACCGATACAATCCTCACATTCGGTTTTCCGCTCGGACGCCTTTGCGGTGCTAGGTTCCGCGTCAGCTTTTTGATGCCTTTGACCGCCATCGCTTTTACTTGGCGGTTGCAGAGCGTTGAGCTGGGCGTGATAGCCGCTGGAATTCTGTTTTTTAGCGTACTGGCGCACGATTTGGCACATCTGCTGGTCGCCCGCTTTTCGGGGGGCGAAATGGATGAGATTCGAATCTGGCCCCTCGGAGGTCTCGCGGAACCATACGGTCGAGGCTATCTCGGAGATCACGTTCGCACACTGCTGGCTGGTCCAGTCATGAATCTGCTGCTGGCCTGTAGTTGCCTGCTTGCACTACCCGCTGCAGACTTGCTGCATCTCCTAAATCCGCTGAATGAGTTCAACGCGGTCGTGGGAACAAATCTGTTCGCGACCGCCTGTCGGATGGTGTTCTTGCTGAACATCATGCTATTTGCGGTCAACATGATTCCCGTCACGCCCTTCGATGCTGGCGTTCTGCTGCGAACATATCTGACCACAAAGTTCGCAGACGTCGAGAGCCGAGACCTGATGGTTCGGCTCGGTTTGATTTTGGGAATTTTCGGAGTGCTGACCGGATTCGTGTTCGACATTAGCTCGCTGATCGCGTTTTCTGCGTTCGTACTTGTGTTGCAAATCCACGAGAGCTTGCGGTGGTATGAGGCAGTCAGTGAAACGGACGATTTCTCGGACTACAACTTCTCAGATCTTCCCGCCACCGACGAGTTCCTCGGACCCGTTGAGCAGGATTATGCGTTTGATGGGGAAGAGCCATCACAAGCAGAGATGCTTGATCGATGGCGAGACCATCGAGAGCAAGAACGTCTTGAGCGTGAGGTCGAAGAACGCGAGCAAGAGGCCTTGGAGATGGACCATGTCCTCGAGAAACTGCATCTGCATGGTCGCGAATCTTTGAACAGCCGTGAGATTCATCTGCTGAATCGGGTCAGCGACCGTCTTCGCAACAGACAGCAACACTAGAACATCCGTTGATGTTCGCGACATTCACAGGCATTCAATATGTATACTTCCGGGCGTTTCCGTTTGATGGCCTGCTCTAGCCTGTTATCTGCCTTGGCCGCCTTTGCTGTTGGGTGTGCGGAAGAATCGTTTCCACCACCGCCACCACCGACCCTGACATCCGACACGCCTGAACCGGTCGACGACACTGAGTCGCCCGCGGAAGTATCTGGACTTCCCAGCGGTCGACAAGCGTTTGACGGACTGAAGTTCGTTGTGCCATCGGAGTGGAAACAAGCACCACTGTCGGACTTCCAGAAGGGCGTGATTTCCGCCAGATTCACGATGCCAGCAGCAGGGCCAGACATCACATTAACCTTGTCACGTTCTGGTGGCGGCACTGACGCCAACTTGGATCGCTGGCGGGGACAGGTCGCAGCCACGCGCCCCGAAATCGTGGACAGTATTTCGCTCGCCGGGTTTGACGCCACGCTGATCGACATGGAAGGTCTGTTTTCAGGCGGGTTCGGCAAACCGCCACAAGCAGGATGGAGAGTGCTCGGCATCATTGTTCCGCTCAGCGACCAAGGCTACTTCCTAAAACTGACCGGGCCCACCGAAGAAGTCAGTGCCGTTGAAGAACAGTTTCTTGGTTTCGCACGTTCCGCAATTCCCGAGTAACTGCCAAGCAGGAACCCGCCCACGCAAGGGGAAAGCGGATTGCGTGTATCAACCGATGCGGTTACCGCACGCGCCAGATGGCTGACTTTTCGATGCCGAGTTCGGACGCCTTCGCTGATATGTCTTCCCAAAAACGTTTGGCATCTTGCGGGTAGCCCTTTGTTGGTTTCAGGTCGGGCAAGTGATGCTGCCAGAATCGATTGAACTGCAGCATCACGGTTTCACGGACGTACTTGCAAACCATCGACGCCAGCGCCACCGGCAGGACTTCTTCTGCCTTGGTGCGAAAACAGAACTCCAGCTGGTTCAGTCGATAACGCGAACGAGGCCTAGATTCTTCGAGTCGAAACACGAAAGCGTCGTCGAAGGCGGCGGAAACAATATCGTCGTAGCGATTTCGACCGCCGTGTTTGTCGCAAACAACCCAACCATGTTTGTCGGCGTCTGGATGGTCGGTGGCTGATTTCACGAGTGACAACGTGGCCGCAGAGAGGACTTTGCCCTTCGAATCTGTTTGCGCCACACCCGCGTTGAATTCCGGAGGGAACATGATGCAGCTTTTGATCTTTAGTAACCGCACACCGGCCTGCTGCATGGATTTCGTCAATTGATCTGCCATGTTCTGGCAGTCTGCCGGGTCAACGGTCACGGGCAATTTTTGTTCGGGTACGGTGTCGCGGCAGACCGTTGCGTAGTCAGAAGCGAACTGCGATCCGCTGAGTTCTTGACCGAGAACTCCGATGCTGTCGTGTGCCATTCCTACGTGCTTTAAGAACGAAAGCACGCCTCGCTCTAGCGGTGCGATGGTCTTGCCTGAAGAATAGACCTGCTTGGAATCAGCGACATGCAATCGTGTTTCGCCGCGCCGGCTGGTGTCGGTGACGACTGCGTGTAGGCACTGCTGTAAATCATCCGGCTGCATGCCTTCCGGCAAATGCCATGTTGTGGCAGTGACGACCAGCGGACCAAGATTCGGGCCGTAGCCAGCTTCGTCAGTCCCAATCAAAACAGGCATGGCAGCTTTCCTGACTCTAGCTAATTGCGGCGACGGATGAATCTTAGCAAGCCGTGACCAACCGCGTCTGTGGGGGTCGTTTCCGTTTCCGGATCTTTCAGAGATTGCTGCAGCACACCGGGGACGGTGCGCGTGATTCGCATGGCCCACAGGTCTCCCGACTTTAGCGGTTGCGATACAAGTTCCTGCTGGGGAATCGCAATTTCAAAACGCCACGATGTTTCATCAGAATCCGCAGCCACAAACCATTCAGGATTCCAGCCGCGAGACTTCCAGCAACGTTCGCTGGTTTGTCCGGATTCATCAACGGCAAAGTGGAATGCCGTTGTGTAGTCACGGTCAGTGTCGAACGAAAATTCCACACGATCACGGATACCGTGAGCGGCGTCATGATTGCGAGCCTGCGTTTTGTCGTCGTGATATTCTCGCCCACTGACCTTGTCGACTCGCCCGCTGATGTACACATGATCCTCATCCCACGCCAGCATGATCAGGCAGCCGGGATCGACACTTAGTCCGGAAGGCGTCACTGTTGTCAGCGGAATTTCCGTCGCGTCTTCCCACATTTCATCGATCAACGTGGCATCCAGAAATGGCTTCGAAATCGCCTTTTTTAAATTGATGACGGGCACTGCCGTCGAAGCCGCCCCGTACAAAGCCTGCATTTCTGTCTGTGCCAGCAATCCGTACGTGCCGCTAGTTTGGCCCGCCAGCGACAAGGCCGTGTTGCTGCGACTTTCGTCGTTTCGTGAGCGGAGGTTGGCGGCATGACGCAGCAGTATTTGCGGAGCTGTGGCTCGTTCTACCGACAGCCGCCGCAAATTATTGAGGGCCGTGTCGGCGTTGTAATCCCATTGAGCGGTCACCGCCGAAGTATCTGATCCCTGCGGATTCGCCAACCCCTGCCCACGCCCCGCCCGCATGACGGGCAGCTTTGCAATGCCGGGAATCGTGCCGCCGACTTGTTGAATCAAAGAGCCGGAGTTGGCATTGCCATTCGTATTGGCACTTGCATCGGCTGACAGCTTAGCTTGTCCTGATTTGCGTCTCAGAAACCGAAGTTCTTCAGACGAATAGAACTGAAACAACAGTTCGTTTGCATCAGCCGTTTCGCGAGCGTCGGGAAATCGTTCGGTGATTTCTTTAAGAACGGCGATTTGCCCGTCAAGGTTTTCGACCGATTCGTACATCTGTGCCAGCGACAGCAGTTGCTGCATCGCCAGATGATCGGGCATTCCCGTGCCAATCGTTCGCAGCTGGGCGATCAGATTCAGCGGAGTGTCCGTCCGCTGCGCCTGGTTGGCCAGCACTGCCTGTTGCTGCGTGGCTTGCTGTGCCAAACGTTTCAGTTGATCAAGGTGTTCGGCGGCGGCGTGGTTCAGCATTCGGCGCGATGGACTGCCTGGAGCCGCCATCATGCCTGCCAGAAAGTGGGGCACCGCAGCTTGGCTCTCCGTGGTGTGGACGGAATAGAAATCTGTTGTTGATTTCTCAGTGCCGTCCGTGTCTGTTGAGACTCCGTCGTTTAGTAATCGATCGCGGCAGTTGTTGGCGACCAGTGACGACAGCGTGCCCAGATTCGTCAGTAGATCGTGGTCGCTAAATGCCAGTGGGGACGCATTCCGTTGTGGCTCCCGAATGACGACTCGACTGACAGTCCACGCACTCAACCCAACAGAATCCAGAATCTGTGCGCGGCGGTCTGAGCCATTCGCGATTTGCATGGCCGCCTGAAGGGCCTGCGTCCAGATGGCGGCCACTTGGTCATGTTCTGTTGAGCGTTCGATGCAGACGACGTCTGGTCGCCAGATTCTGATGAGTTCGGCCAAACGTTGCGGTAGTAATTCACCCACGCGACCATCTGACTGACGTTCCCAGGTCTTCATGAGTTCATCGGCAACGGTTGATTGCAACGGTTGCGTGCGTGAGAACATCCAGTCCTGAACAAAGACGTTGCCTCCGACCTGCGGCAGAACGGTGGCCATTTTGTCGCCCGCCAAGCCATCATCAATGCCCGGTCGAGTTAACCTTGCGGAGGGCTGTGCGACAACGGTTCGAAAACCGTCGTTGCCAGAAATTGACGATAGCATGCGAAACGACACGTCTTCTGGGTTGGTCGTCAGGCACAACACGGAACTGCGATAGTCACCGTTCCGGACCGCGGCCCACTGGTTGCCGCCGTCGGTCGAACGCCGAATGGCACCGAAGGCTCCCACTGCAATCACCGTGCTTTCGCCGACGATGCACAGGCTGTTCACCGGAACCGTCCCCGGCAGCTTTCGAGCCGCCCACGATGTGCCCCCGTCGATACTCTGCAGCAGCAAACTTCCGGGGCTTCCGGCTGCGCAGACGATGTTTTCTCGATGACAGACCGCGCGCAGATCAATGACATCTGTCATTTGCGAAGGCAAGGCGGCATCCGCTGCTTGCCAGTTGATACCGCCATCTTGACTTCGCTGCAGAAATGCCGCGTCGCCGGCCAGCCAGCCTTGTCCTGTATGCGAAAGACTGGCAGCATGGATTTGTCGCAAACTTGTCTGCGGCCGGCGCAGCGCCACCAGTTTTTGTGACACGACGGCTCCGATAGCGGAACCTCTGCCGATCACGATTCCATCATTGGCGGACAGGAATGCTCCGCTGGTCCAGTTCGCTCGGCCGGCATCCGATTCGATCGCCTGCCATCGACGGCCTCCATCCAGTGTGCGAAACACTTTGGCTGACGCATGAACGTTGTCGTCACGACCAATGGCGACTGCTTCTTCAAGATCGAAAAACTTAACGTAGGTCAGTGGTGGAAGATCGGCTGCTGCCAGAAAGCCGACTTCAATCGGTGCGGCACGATTGCTGTGTTGGCTGAGATCCTGCCACGTTTCGCCACCATCGCGTGTGATCATCAAGACAGCTTTCCGTCGACGATCAAGATCATCGAAGTGCGATCCGGCGACGTATCCGATTTGGTTGGTCAGAAAGCAAACGCTGCGCAGGCTACAGTCTGCCGACACGATCGACGTTTGCCATGACTGGCCAGCGTCTCTACTGATCAGCACAACACCACGTTCACCTACAGCCCAGCATTTATTGCCGACAGCATACACGGCGTTCAGGGTGGCATCATCTGCGATGAATTTCGATCGCGGAATCGGCCCGGCAAAAAACAGTCTTGGCTGCGGATCTTCGACGCGCAACGAAATCGCGGCGGATTCGCCGTCGCCGTCCCTGCTTTCCACGGATTGCTGCGCCATGGCCGCAGGCATTGCAGCGCATGCTAAAACGAGTGCGACAAGTGCGTAGATCCTATGGTTCCAGTTCATTGTGCGCTCCCGGCAAAATCTTGGGCGAATTCAAGCGGAATCTTACGGAATACACGCAGATCACGGGAGAGGAATCGGCGGTGCCGCAATTTGTGCCGATTTCTTGTGGAATCTGTGAATAGAACTGGATTCTCTGGCGGTTTGGCCGTGGAAGATCTTGACCAAATCCAACAGGTCTGGGACATTTCCGGCCACTTCGGTGACTTCTCCCTTCAATAAATCCCACCCGCACATTTACCAGCTCCACGGATCGGAGCTGATACTCGCAAAGGAGTGCTCTGTGAAAAAGTACATTCTCTCTCTGTTGGCGATGACAATGATCATCACTGCCGGCACAGTTCAGGCTCAAACTGCTTCAACCGAAGGGCACAAGATCGGCCTGATCGACATGGCCTTTGTCTTCGAAAAGTACGAAAAGTTCGCGAGTCTGCGTGACGAACTGAAGACGGAAATGGATCAGACTGACGCTGAGGCCAAGCAGATGGTCGAACGTCTGCAAAAGATGCAGCAGGAAATCGCCAAGTACGATGCTGGTGGTGCTCAGTATGAGCAGGCTGAAAAGCAAATCCTGAACGAAAAAGGCAAGCTGGACGGATTCGTCGGTGCGGCCAAACGACGTTTCGGACGCCGTGAAGCTGACATGCTGAAGATCATCTACACCGATGTCACGAACGCCGTCAAACTGTATGCCGACTATGCCAAGTTCGATCACGTCATTCGGTTCAACCGCAAAGAGATGGACGATACAACCAACCCTCAGGATGCGATCCAAACGATGAATAAGACCTTCATCTACTGGAAGCCAGAGAACGACATCACGGACAAGGTTCTGGGATACCTAAATCAGCAGTACGCCAAAACTGGCGGCGGCGGTGGTACACAAATCAAGCCAGTCTCTGCCAGCGAAGAACGCTCGCGTCAATAAGGCACTTGTCAATCACGGCTCCGGCTTCATTGACAATGCGTTCTGGTTATTCACAGCCCGGCAGTGACCTTCGCAATTGCGGATGTTAACTGCCGGTTTTGCTGTACTCATCCGAAAGACGTGAACGTGTCTACAGACCAATCGACACATCGACAGCACCCACAATTCCCTGCGACTCGCAGACAACAGACGATCGCCGGCCCTGTACATTTCCATGGCCGCAGTCTGTTTATGGGATTTGACGTCGCGGTCACATTGTTGCCAGCGGAATCCAATTCTGGAATCGTTTTCCGTCGTGTCGATTTGTCTCATGCGCCCGATATTCCGGCGTCTGTCGAGTTCCTCGCCAAGGTTCCTCGACGAACAGCACTGGCTGTTTCCGAAGACGTGCGTGTGGAAACTGTCGAGCATCTGATGGCGGCTTTGTCTGGTCTGCAGGTGGACAATTGTATTGTCGAAATCAACGCTCCAGAACTGCCAGCTTACGATGGTTCGTGTCGAGACTTTTGCGACGGAATTCTGAGTGCGGGACTTGTGCAACAGGATGTGGACGCGGCAACAGTTCGTATTTCTGAAACAACAAATCTGCGCAGTTCGGACGGCAAGCAAACGCTAAAACTGCGTCCATACTCCCAACGTTGTGCAGCCATCACCTACCAGCTGTACTACGGTCGCCATGCTGCCGTGGCACCTCAGGTCTTTTCTGCAGAAATCACACCACGCTACTTCTACGAAGAAATCTCAGCCGCGCGAACGTTCGTGCTCGAAAGTGAAATCAAAGCGTTGAAGGCGATGGGCTATGGCCGACACCTGACCGCGAAAGACATTGTGGTAGTCGGTGACAATGGAATTATTGATAACGAACTGCGATATCAAGACGAAGCCGCTCGTCACAAATTACTGGACTGCGTCGGAGACTTGGCACTTAGCGGAACATCTTTCGTGGGCCACGTCACCGCCTGTCGCAGCGGCCATCATTTGAATCACGAACTCGCCCGAACCCTGACGGATCTCAAGCTGCAAACGTCAGCAGAACTCAGGCATGCTGCCTAGAAAACAACTCTCTACTTTTTCGACTTCTTGCTGCTTTCTCACTCACTGATCAGGATGGTCATCATGGAACCTCAAATTTCACCGCTATCTCAAGTGGATTCCTCAGCACAGCTGGGCAAGGGTGTCGTCGTCGGACCGTTTTGCGTTGTTGGCCCCAACGTTTCGATCGGTGACTATACCGAGCTCACCAGTCATGTTGTGTTGATCGGTCGCACATCACTGGGCAGCCACAATAAGCTGTATCCGGGTTGCGTCATTGGCGGCGAGCCACAGGACGTCAGCTATCAGGAATCGGAAACGGAAGTCCTGATCGGCGACAACAATTTGTTTCGTGAAGGTGTGACAGTCAATCGCGGTGCGGAAAAAGAAGACGGCGTCACACGCATCGGCAACCGCAATATGTTTATGGCCAACAGCCACGTGGCACACAATTGCCGAATCTTCGACGACGTCATTCTGGTCAACGGCGTGTTACTAGGAGGACATGTGCATGTCCACGATCGGGCGATCGTGTCTGGCAACACAGTCGTGCATCACTTTTCAACCATTGGCCGCTTGGCTTTTGTCAGCGGCGGCTGTCGCGTTCCGCACGACATTCCCCCGTTCATGCTGGCCGCCGGTAGCGACAATCCAACATTGAAGACTCTCAACATTGTCGGGATGCGACGTGCTGGAATTTCTGAAACAGCCATCGACACCGTGAAAACAGCGTTCCGAATGCTGTATCGCAAACGAAAAACAATGGCCGAAGTGCAGGCGCATTTCGATGAAACACTGGATGGTGTCGTTCCCATGGAATTGTCGCAGTTGCTGCAATTCATCGATGCTCAGCGTGCGGGCAAACTTGGGCGAGCCCGAGAGGCTGTGCGTGCAACACCGACGACAAGCGAGAACGAAAAGCGAGACGCAGCATGAGACAGTTACGAATGGCGGTTATTGGTGTGGGTTCTTTGGGACAGCACCACGCCGGAAAACTTGCAAATTTCTCTGACGTCGATTTGGTCGGAGTGGTCGATCCCAACGAGAAGTTCGGTCGCGAAGTGGCCAAACGCGTGGGAACACGCTGGTTTCCGAATGCGGACACACTGCCTGAAAACCTCGACGGCGTGATCATTGCGACTCCCACCGTTTATCACCTGCAGACGGCTCGTGATTTTCTGGAATCCGGAGTCGCAACCTTCGTCGAAAAACCACTGGCAACCAATGTTGCCGACGCGGAATTGTTGCATCAACTGGCCATTGCAAACGATGCGGTCTTGCAGGTTGGGCATATCGAACGCTTCAATCCTGCGTTCGCGTTGGCTCAGGATTGCGTCGGTCATCCGTTGTATATTCGTTGTCAGCGAGTCAGCCCGTATACGTTTCGGTCGACCGACATCGGTGTTGTGCATGATCTGATGATTCACGATATCGACCTTGCGTTGACTCTGACGAATGAGATGCCGGAATCAGTGGATGCCTTTGGTGCGGTTGGTATCGGGCCGCACGAAGACATGGCTGTCGCCAGACTCAAGTTTCCATCGGGAACAATTGTCGACATCACTTCCAGTCGCATGTGTCCTGCCGCTGAGCGTACGATTCAGATCTGGGGCACAGCAGGTTGTGTTGTGGCTGACTTGCAAAGTCGACAAGTCCAGCAGTGGCAACCGTCGAAAACGTTCAAAAGTAACCCAGCCTTAGTCCACGCCATCGCTGCCGCGACTCCTGATCCCCGCACGCTGAAAGACAGTGTGTTTTCCGAATGGATCGAATCAAAAACACTGCAGGCGGACGCCACCGATGCGATGTCTCTGGAACTTCTGGAGTTCACGGCCTCGATCCGAGAACACCGTACTCCGCGCGTTTCCGGTTTCGAAGCAGTCAACGCGATGGCTGTTGCCGAACAGGTCTTGAATGCCATTCGAGTTTGGTCGTATCAAACAGGCAGTGCGGTCAAGCATAAAAAAGCGGCCGCTTGATTGGAAAAACCGTGGGCATCCGTGTGACCGACGGGCTGTTTTGAGATCCCCATCCAACGGCCGCGTAGCTTAGCTGTGGCTTATTGCCGTTGTTTACATTCTGAGGCAAGATGTCGCAGATGGGAAAACCGAACACATATTGATTGAACGCTGCATAGCTGGCTGGACCTGCGGGACAGTGTGGACCATAATCCGTGATTGCTGGATCGAACTATGGGCAACAAACGGATGCGTCGAAAATGGCTACATCAGACGAGTTAGAGCAGTTCGGCAGAATGCTGAGGATGCTGCACGCTCGCATTCGTGGCGACGTTCAACAGATGGAAGCCGAGGCTTTATCCAGTCTCGATGGACACCACGTTTCCACTACACACTCGGCCGAACATGGTTCGGACGCTTGGATTCAGGATTTTTCCCTGAGCATGGTGGAGAAAGATGGCGAGGCCTTGGAAGAAATTTCGGCCGCGTTGCAGCGGATCAGCGATGGGACCTTTGGTCTTTGCCAGATGTGTTTAGAAGCGGGAAAGCCTGCTTCACGTGCGAAGATTCCTAAGGGGCGACTGAAAGCGATTCCATACGTTCGAAATTGTGTGGAATGCGAACGGAAGCGAGAAGACGAGTCATGACTGTGCAGCTACCGAAGAATAGGCTTCCAACGTTTCTGATACTGAGTTCGATCTGCTTGGTCGTGGATCTGTGGTCGAAGACGGCAATTTTCGCAGCGTACGGTGTTCGCAACGGTGGAGACTGGCTGCTGGATTCTTGGGTGAAATTCCGATTTTTCACCAGCCTCAACGAAGGTGCGCTGTGGGGCATGGGACAAGGGTTCGCATGGGTCTTCGCATTGCTGAGTGTGGGGGCATTCCTTGGAATTGTGTATTGGTTGTTCGTGAAAAAAGCCGCCGAGAGCATGTGGTTAACAGTCTCGCTGGCGTTCGTTTCCGGCGGCACTCTTGGCAACCTGTATGACAGACTGGGACTGCATGGCATACCGGTGCCAGGGCGAAGTGAACCGATTAAGGCTGTCAGAGACTTCTTTCACTTCCAATTTGGAACCTTCGACTGGGCGATCTTCAACGTGGCTGACATTTGCCTCGTCACCGGTGCCATAATGCTTATGGTGCAGTCGGTGTTGGCCCCGGTGGAACAGCCAGTCACGTCCGCAAACACTGAAGCGTAGTACCGGAAAAATCCGCAGCATAGGCTTCCAGCCTGTGGAGACGTTCTAGCAGGAGACAACGCGAGTGCCTTTGGACTACGGAAAATCGCCGCAGGAACCCCAAGTTATCTATCGCAGCGACACAGATGGTCCTCTTCCGTCTGACGCCCAACGCAAAAACAACACGCGATATTTGTACTTCAAAAAGATCGCTCAGGGCGGCAAGTGCAACATTCAGTCGTGCCGCGATCTGCATCTGGGACGTGCTGTGTGCTACAAAACGTTGCGCCCTGAATTTGCGAATGACCCCGAAGAACGACGGATGTTTCTGCGTGAGGCACGCGTGACGGCGATGCTGCAGCACCCGAACACAGCTCCGGTCTACGAAGTCGGCTCAGACGTAAAGGGGCAGTACTACTTTACGATGAAGCTTGTCGCAGGCATCACCTTGCGCGAAGTGTTGGATGGCTTGGCCCGCGGTGACGCAGAGATGAAAGACGCATGGGATCTGCAGCGGCTGATCGACGTGGTGATTCAAGTCGGACAGGTGCTCAGTTATGCTCACATGCACGGTGTGGTGCATTGTGACGTCAAGCCAGAAAACATTGTTGCTGGTTCGTTCGGTGAAGTCCTGCTTTTAGACTGGGGCCTAGCCCATCTGCGTGAGAAAGACGGTGTTCAGGCCGAGCCCGAAGTAGACACCAGCGGTCTGCAATCGCAAAAGTCTCATTCCGGAACCCCAACATACATGTCGCCCGAACAGATTGCCGGCGGAGGCATTGACCATCGCACGGACATCTACAGCTTGGGGGCGATCTTATTCGAAGTACTAACGGACCAGCAGTTGGCATGGGGAGCAACACTCGACGAAATGCTGCGCAACAAAACGGAAATGGATCCGCCACCACCCAGCGTGATTGCTCCTGACCGAAAAATTCCAACTGCACTGGAGTCACTGTGTCGACGCTGTATTCTGCGAACCCCAGAACACAGGATTAAATCGATGCTGGAAGTGATTCACGAGTTGCTGTACTGGCTGCGCGTGGACGCCAATCATCGGCCAGTTTGACTGCGGAGCGCAGGGACCCCGGTTCTCACTTTTGATTCCGCGATCCGCCCCGGCGGGGAAAGGCTCAGGCCGGAGGCCGACACATCCACTGCCGGTGGCGTAAGCCACCGGAAGAAATGCGGGACATCCAGCCCGGAGGGCGACACAAATCCGCTGGCACCGGCAGACTTGTGTCGGCCTCCGGCCTCCGGCCTCCGGCTTTTTGGCTTGTGTTTTCTGGTTGCCGGTGGCTCACGCGACCGGCAAGGAAGATGTCGCCCTGTGGGCTGAACCAAGGAATCAAAAAACTAAACAAACGAATCCTTCATTGACCATTGGCAAACCGCAAATTCCCAGCAGCCCAGCTCATGGCTCAGGAGCGTGAACGGTTGCGATTTCACTTTCCGTGTTCAACAGCGTTCGCAGCTCTGCGGCAATGAAGATCGAACCAGCGCAACAAATAATGCCGTCGTCGGTGACGATTTCTCGAGCGATCTGTAGAGCCGCCTGCGGAGTTTCTGCGACATGGATCGATGGAGCAATCGATCCGTTTTCGGTGATCGCCTGTCGAAGCATGCTGGTCAGTTGTTCGGTGCTGGTTGCTCGCGGATTATGTTGAAACTTGGTTAGCACGATCTGCTGAAACTGTGGCGCAATGATCTTTAGCATCGTCGCCGCGTCTTTGTCGCGGCTACTGGCAAAAATCAATGTGCGCGGACGATCTCCGAATTGTTCACGACATGTTTCGACGAAAGCAGCCACGGAATCTGGGTTGTGAGCCGCATCTAAGACGATCATCGGATTGCTGCCGAACCGCTCGAACCTCAACGGCCACTTGGTCCGTCGCACGCCGTTCGCAATCGTATGAACGGTAATTCGCGGCTCGTCAACAGACAACAGATCCGCCGCAGCAACCGCCAACGCTGCATTGCCTGCCTGGTACTTGCCCGCCAACGGAAGTTGCAGATTTCGGTAGGTTGCTGAAGGCGTCGTCACATCAATGCTCTGCACGGCTGTATCACCGCCGTGGTTGATGGTCAATTTGAGTTCGTTGTTTCGCCAAAAAACTTCGCAGTTCACTGCTGCTGAGCGGGCGCGGATGACTTCGATCACTTCTGGTTGAGTGACCCAGGTCAGCAGCGGAATATTGGGTTTCATGATGCCAGCTTTTTCAGCAGCGATCAGTTCCAGAGTGTCTCCCAGAATGTCGGTGTGGTCTAGGCCGATGGATGTGATAATGGTCACCAATGGCGAACACACGTTGGTGCAATCCAGTCGTCCGCCGAGTCCAGTTTCTAGGACGGCTAGTTCTACCTGTTGTTGGTCGAAGAACATCCATGCCAACAGCGTGGCAACTTCGAAATAGGTCGGCCCATCTGCCACGATGTCCGGGTCGGCGCGTGCCAAGCGGTCTCGCAGTTCGCTGACCAACGCTGTTAACTGCGTTTGATCGGGCATGGCATGATTCACACGCATGCGTTCTTCGAACAGTTCGATATGTGGGCTTGTGAATAGCCCTGTTCGAATTCCGGAAGCGACCAGAATCGAATTCAGAATGGCGGCCGTCGATCCCTTTCCTTTGGTTCCCGCGATGTGGACTGCCCGAATGCGCTGCTGTGGCGAATCAATCACGGTCAGCAGTTTTTCGACACGTTCCAAGCGAAAGTGGCTGGACTGTTTCTGCGGACGAATGCGTTCGTAGTTAATGCGGTCGAAGATCCAGCGAGCAGCATCGTCGTAGGAATTGATCGCGGTGAGGGGCCTGTTTTCCATAGTCAACTATAGTCAATTGCCGACTATCGGCTGTACCAGCCAACAAGTGCAGTGATCTGCTTCATTTTTGCTAACAATGCCACACGCTGTAATGCGGAAGCATTTCCTAGAGCCGGAGAATATCCAAAGTTGTGATCGATTGTGGCCAGTGCGGCCTGCACGTCCGTTAACTCAACCACGGAACGTCCATTCCGCACGGCTCGCACTCGAGCCCACCACAGGACGACCGGGTACATCAACGCCAGTCCGTAAAAGCCAGCTGTGAGAGTTGTATCATAGTAGGCTGGCCCGCAAAAATGAATGCCCTGAATTTTGACCCGAAAGTATCTGGAGAACAATTGATCGATCTCCGGTCGACGGCACAAAAATTCCCCTTCCAAATCCGAAAAACGTGCCGGCTGTTTGACAAGATGCAGTCCGTCGTCCTGGTTTTCGAACGCGCGGGCCACGGAAGCCGAACCATGCAGCACCGGAACTGTTCCGATACCCGCCGTGAATTTTAGGGCCGCATTTAGCAATCCGAATCGATGCCCCATGCCGGCGCGAACCGCAGCCTCGGTGTCATGCCGTGCGAATTGCGCGGCCAGCAGTCGAAACATCACGCGCCCCATACGATTGGGACGATGCAGCGGCAGATCGTTGTCCGGCTGCGCTTTCACGGAGGCATCCGAAACCAGCTCCAGAAATTCTTCCAGCCGCGCTCCGCGAATGGTCTGAAACTGCGATTGGTTTACGAGTTCCAGCCATGCTAACACTCGCATCAGTCGCACTGCGAAGTCGACGCTGTCGTCTGCGAAAGCGTCGTCCAGAGTTTTCAGAAAACGATGGAAGTCCGACCATTCCGTCTGCTGCGGACCATGTTGGCTGCCGCGATGAATGAACGGGGCGGCGACGTTCGTTTTTTTGTCGGCGACGAGCTGCGAACCAAGTTGTTGCAGTGTTTCGGCTTGGTCGGCGATCGGTTGCCCCAGATTTTGAACGACCGATGGGCAACTAAACCTCAGACTGACGGCCAGCCGATTGCCTGCGGGATGGTACGCGTATGGATAGACACGACAGGCCAGTGGCTTCGCAGGTTCTCCGAATTTCGCATGGATACGACACAAACCCTGTTCGTCCAAAAACACGCAGGCGCCGTCTTCCTGGTGAGCCAGACGATAACGCTCGTGACCGATTTTCTGGATGGCGGGGCGATCCGTAGAAATCCCGTCGCTGGCTGTCCAGCCTTGTTTTTCGATGCGACGTTTTTCCTCTGCCGTAATTTCGATCAAGTGTTCACGACAGCAGCCCCCACAATTGTGGCAGCTCCAGTTTTGAATGACGGGAAGTTTTAGCTGAGGGGTGACCATACGTGGATAAGCTACGGCATTCCGGCGACGTTGCAAAGGGCACGTGGACTTTTGACGGTCACCACAGCAGATTCCGGGGCGATTGGCTTCTGGCTAATTTCTTGATTCTTCGAATTTCACATCGCTTCAAGGCTTGTCTACAATCGGCGGACTTATGAGACCTCGAAAATCCCCCACCCACAAAATCTCGGACACGTCACCCCATGCCGAACAGAAACGTCCTGCTCCTTTCACTGGCAATGTCGATTGCCGCTTGTCCAGCAATCGCTGAAGACTCAAAACCGCTGCGGGCGCTGCTGATTGCGGGCGGTTGTTGTCACGACTACGCCAGTCAGCAGGAAATCATCTGCTTCGGGATTCAGGAGCGAGCCAACATTCGTGTGGACGTTTACTGGACGGACAATTCGACAACCGCCCCCGTACTGCCGTTGTATAAAAAACTGAACTGGGCCGAAGATTACGATGTGATCATTCACGACGAATGTGCGGCGGACATCAAAGATCCCGTCATCGTGAATCGGATCGTGAAGCTGCATCAGAAGATTCCCGCCGTTCATCTGCATTGTGCCATGCACAGCTTTCGCACAGGCACAGACGCGTGGTTTCAGCACCTCGGACTGCAATCCAGCAGCCACGGTCCTCAAGAACCAATCGAAATCAATTTTGTCGATAACAAACACCCCATCACCGCGACGCTCAGTAACTGGACCACAATCAACGAAGAACTCTACAACAACGTCAAAGTCCTCGGCGCCCAATCGTTGGCGATCGGCAAGCAGAAAATCGGTGGCAACAACCCTCGAATCGACGAAGCCATAGTCGTCTGGACCAATGAGACTCAGGGAGCTCGCAGCTTCAGCACGAGCCTAGGCCACAACACGGAAACCGTTAGAGACCCGCGGTACCTAGAACTCATCACGCGCGGAACGCTCTGGGCGTGCGGCAAGCTGACTCCGGAATATCTAACACCATACACCGGTGAAAACGATGTGACATTCATCGACAAGAACAAATTCAAAGCCCCCGAGCCGATGGATGTTGGCCAGCCGCCCGCAGATGCGACGTTTGTGAAAGTCACCGCTTCGAGCACGCAAAACGGCCATCCACCGTATCACGGCATCGACGGCAGTCGTGAAACGCGCTGGTGTGCCGACGGAGCAACTTATCCTCAATGGTTGAAGTTCGAATTCGAACTGCCGCATGTGTTCACGCAAGTCGACATCGATTGGGAATCTCGCACCGCCATCTATAAGTACACGGTCGAAGGTTCCATGGACGGTCAAACATGGACCATGTTGCTGGACAAATCCGAAAACTCCAGTGGACAACAAGGGCCTCAGGCGTTGACTGGGCTGACCGGACTGACGCAGCAGACTGCCGTGAAGTTCGTTCGCATCACAGGTTTCGGCAGCAACGCCGGTTGGTGCAGTTTGTGGAACGTGAATTTGCAGGGCGAAAACATCGGAACGCTGTGGCCAGCCGATCCCAAAGGCAAGGGAGCCTTCGCGGCGGTGCAAGGCGATCCGTATGTCAATCGAGGTAATATTCCGCCGTCCGTCGAGAAGCTGACCGCTGAACAGGAAGCCGCAATTCTGCGCGACGTTAGAATTCCGGATGGGTTCGATGCCACGGTGTTCGCCGCACCGCCTGCGGTCAACTATCCCGTATTCGTGGCCGCTACGGTGGACGGGACGTTGTACGTGAGTTCCGACGGCAATGGTTCGCTGGGCCGCGATCCGGAACGCGGTCGCGTGATTCGGTTGCGAGACTTAGATGGAGACGGGCGGGCTGACGAAAGCAAAGTGTTCTGCGAAATCGACGCTCCGCGAGGTTTAGTCTGGGATCACGATCGCCTGTATCTGATGCATCCGCCGCACCTGAGTGCGTTCATCGATCACGATGGCGATGGCGTTGCTGATGAGCAACAGACGCTGGTCAAGAATCTAGCGTTCGACTACGACAAACGGCCGGCCGACCATACCACGAATGGCATGAGTCTCGGGGCAGACGGCTGGTTGTATATCGCCGGCGGCGACTTTGGTTTTATCGACGCGGAAGGTCGAGACGGTCGCAAGTTGACTCACCGAGGCGGCGGTGTGATTCGTGTGCGACCGGATGGCACGGGACTGGAAGTTTATTCCACCGGAACCCGTAACATTCTGGAGGTTGCGATCAGTCCACAGATGGATCTTTTCGCGCGAGACAACACCAACGACGGCGGCGGTTGGGATGTGCGTTTGCATCACTTCACAGGCATGGAAGATCACGGCTATCCGCGACTCTACAAGAACTTCAACGACGAATGCGTGCAACCGCTGGCTGACTATGGCGGCGGTTCTGGTTGTGGTGCCGTCTACATCGACGAACCCGGCTTCGGTGCATGGAATAATGCTCCGTTTACCGCCGACTGGGGCACCGGATCGCTGTATCGCCACACCGTTAAACCCAACGGAGCAACCTTCCAAGAAACCGCACCGCCAGAATCCTTCATCAAAATGACACGGCCCACAGATGCGGATGTTGACGGCAACAGTCGCGTGTATTGCGCCAGCTGGCGAGGAGCGACATTCAATTGGGCCGGCCCGGATGTCGGCTACATCGTGTGCGTTCAGCCGAAAGATTTTCAGCCGGCACCAATGCCAGATTTCGCCTCCGCTTCGAACGCGGAACTCATCAAGGTCATGAGTTCCGACAGTTATCGACGGCGAATCGAAGCCCAGCGTACACTACAACGCCGTGATCAATCAGCACACCAGCAACTGCTGGTTAACGCAATGGCAAAGCGTAGCGATCTGCGCAACCTGCTGGACCGGTTGAAAGACGACGCCACTGATGAGGAATGTATCACAGCGCTGCAAAACGCTGATCCGGTTGTACAGCACACCGCCATTCGCTGCCTCGCAAAACGCCGCGCCGTTGGTGCGTGCTTCAAGGCTTTGGACGAGAACCGGCAGATCACGGTGCCCGTGCTGCGAGCTCTGGCAATGATGCACGAACCCCAGGTCGTTGACGGCTTGATCGGTCGACTGGCTGCTGCGACATCAGCCAAACGCGGACTGATCTTAGCGGCCTTGTGTCGACTTCATTTTCACGAAGGCACATGGAACGGAGATTCGTGGGGCACTCGCCCCGACACGCGCGGTCCGTACTATCAGCCGGAACCGTGGGGCGAAACTAACAAGATTGCAGAGGTCTTAGCCCGTGCCTTGAAGACGGAAGACGCCGCGACCGCTGCGGCGTTGATTCAAGACATGCACCGCAATCGAATCCAATCAGACGATGCTCTACAACAGATGCTGCAACTGGCAGAATCAAACGATGAACTGTTGGCCACCGCAGTCGCTCAACTGGCCACACTTTCAGACATTCCCGCCGCAGGCACTGCGTTGCTGCTGAAAGCCGCTGCCAAAACCGACGCTTCGCCAATACTGCTCAGCAATACGATCGTCGCCTTGGCGAAACTGAAAAATCCCGACGTCCCGCCCGCGATTGTGACCGCCCTCACAGCGCTGGACGCGGCCAACAATGCCAGCCAAGAGCAACGACGAGCTCAACTTGCGTTCGCCGATTCGCAAGCCCTCGAAATGTTCGTCGCGGCCTTCGAGTCGACGGCTCAAGCAGATCCCACCGACACAGGTTTGTGGGCCGAAGCCGCATTGTTGTCAATCGCGTCTCGCAAAAACGCCAGCCCAGAATCTTCGGCCGCCGCCCAGCAGGCCATCGATCGGGCGTGGAAGCAACCCACTCGCCGAATCCGACTGATGCAGGCCGCGGCAAAGCTGCAGAACCACTACCTCGACGACCAGATTCTGACAGCCCGCAACGATCACGATGCCGCTGTCGCCAGCACCGCAGAAACGGTGATCAAACAACTCAAGATCAAAGCCACCGCGCCGGACGACTCACCCAAAATCAGCACCATCACCACCGCCGAGGCCGCCACGCAGTCCACCGCCCTAGCCGGCGATGTTTCCCTCGGCCAGCAGATCTTCAACAAGGCCAACTGCGCCGCCTGCCACACGGTTTCCAAAGACGAAATACAGAAAGGGCCGTTTCTGGGCAACATCGCCAAGACTTACAAAAGACCAGAACTCGCCTACGCCGTTCTTGAACCCAGTAAAACGATCGCTCAAGGATTCGTCACCAACGTCATCGCCACCGATGACGGAAAAGTGTACACCGGCTTCATCTCCGCAGAACTCAGCGACCGTGTGACTCTGCGAGACGCCAAAGGACAGGAAATCACCATCCGCAAAGACAAAATCGAAGAACGCGCCACATCCAAAGTCTCCGTCATGCCCGAAGGCGTCCTCAAAGAATACACCGTCTACCAACTCGCCTCCCTACTCGACTATCTCCAATCCTTTTGAAACGCAGGGCGTTTCATCCCGCTGGCGTGGCACGATGGGATACTGCGATAGAACGGTGAAAGCGCCGAGGGAGCGGGAAACGCAGGGCGTTTCATCGCTGTGGCGTGGGACGATGGGTAACTGCGACAGGAAGCTAGAGATGACGTTGCCACGTGATTCGATTCCGTCAGAGCGGTTTTCGATCGCTAAAGCGACACCGCTCGCCTAGGCTGTTAAAAATTCGATGTTGACCATGGTCCATGACGGATGGGTCGGCCCCCGGCCTGAGTCCTGAATTCCCGCACAGAACAAAAATTGCGCAAATCAATTCCCTTTGCCAGATCAGTTTTTTAACAGCCCACGCGAATGCTACTTGGCTGGTGCGAGGGTGACTTCGATCTTGCCGGAATTGTTCGCTCGGCTGTCGCTGACGTCGTTGACTTGCATCCACAGGCTGGATTCGAAAGGTGCGGAAAGTTGTCGCGATTCGCCCACAGGAATTCGACGTGTCAGCTGTGTTCCGTCAACGCTCACGAAAATGGCGATCACTTGCCCGAGTGGAACGCCGTCAATGTATTCGATGCTCACCCCGTTCGACTCACTCACCCAAGGCTTCGGCTGGTCATTGACGCTGAAGCGACCTGAGCAGTCGACCTGCACCGTTTGCCCGCGTTCCAATCGCAGACCACTATCCTGCCAGCCGCGATCTGCCAGCAGTGGAAACCGGACGGGCGACTGTTCATCAACGCTGCTTAACCGAACCGGTGTTTCGTTGTGTTCAGCAAAGGCGCGTTGAGCGTCGAAACCTTCCTGTAAAGATTCCGCGAACAACAGCCAGTCGACCGACAAAGCAAGTTCTGCGGACTTACGAAAGGTGTCTGCCTGAGTGATGAAATCATCTGTGTGCTTGAATGCTGCCAGCGCCTGCATGGCTGCGCGATGCTGTGGGTGATGATTCAGAAACCAGCACAACGCCCAAGAGCTACTGTATTGAAATCCAGAATCAAAATTCGGCACAGTGTCCGGCATCACGTCAGACAGTGCAGCAATCTTCAGTGTTTTGAATGGATCTTCGTTCGATTCGGCAGCTCGTGCAAATGACCGGCGGAATTCAGAAATCCGGCCCCAGCCTTCGAAGCCATCAAAACGGTCGGGCAGAATCCCAAACTTCCAAGCGGCAGTGGTGGAAGTTTTTGAACGCCGATGAGTCGCGAAAAACTCAGCCATCCCTTCGACATACCACAGCGGCGGGATGTCGTTCATACCGGATTCGCACGTCATAAAGCAGTGCGTAAATTCGTGAAGCATCAGATGCCGACGATAATAGTCTTGCGTTGGACTGAACATCCAGAATTCGTAGTTCACATGTTTGCCATGTTCAAATGTAAACGCGGCGGATGGCATCAACGCTGCCTGACGAAACTTTTCCTCGTCGCCAATAATGTGTCCTGTGACCTGAAACGAAGAGCCATCAGCGGCTTCAGGCAGCTGGCCAAAGTACGCTTCCAAAGCATCGAACAAACAGTCTGCCACCAGCGGCAAACCAGCGACCTGTTGCTCCGGTAAGTCTGACAGCACGACCAGTCGCTGGCCTCGATAAACGCGAATACCAGCCTGCTGTAGTCTCGCGAAATTCAGCTCCGGTCGATCGTCCGATAGCCGGACACGCGTTGCAGCGGCAGCGTTTTCGGCCACATCCGTCCTAGGCCGTTCATCCAACGGTTGCGTTTCGGCCGTCGGCAATTGAAGAGACGAGAACTCCGTCGGGGCCGGCGGCTGAAACTTCGTCGCTGACTCAACCGTGTCGTCGGTGGCCTTCGTGGAAACAGTGGGATCTGGTGGATCGCTGCACCCGCTGAATAGAAACGTGAGGGCTAAGCTCCAAACGACACAAGTGCCCCACATTCTCCACACGCACGGACCCTGAAGTCTTCGAAGCATTATCGTTGCTGACGAAACAGCCATGGCACCAACCCGTCGTTGTCGGAGTAGGAAGGATTCCACGAATTATGACCAACGCCGGGGTATTCCACATACACCGGATTCGCCCCCGCTTCTCGCAGCAGCTGCACTGGTTTTCGGCTGCGTTCGACGGGGACCACTGCGTCCGCAGTTCCATGAACCACCCACAATGGAAGATCTTTCAAAGCACTCACTTTGGAATTGTCGGCACCTCCGCAAACGATTGCCGCCGCAGCAAAAAAATTCGGTCGTCGGATGGCCAGATCCCAACTTCCATAGCCTCCCATGGACAGTCCGGTCAGGTAGATTCGCGATTTATCAATCTGTTCATCCGAAATCGTTTTCTCTAGGGCCTGCATCACCAACTTTATCATTTCGCTGGGCTGTTCAGGCATCGCATGAGCCTCAGGCGATGACCAGTCGACTTCCACCCACTTGTGGTCTGGACGGCACTGCGGAGCCAATACGTAACACGGGAATGTTTCACGATACTGTGCTTGAGCCATAATGGTTGGCAGGTAGTTTAGCTGAGCCACGTTGTCCGTCCCACGCTCGCCCGCGCCGTGTAGAAACACGACCAGCGGATAGGTTTTTCCGGCTTCGAGATTCGCGGGTGGCAGCAGTCGATATCGAAAGTCTTCGCCCTGCCCGTCTGCTGCTGTGGTTTCTAAAGATTTATCAAGAAACACCTCGGCCGCGTTTACGGCTTCATCGCCTTCCGCAGCTTTGCCAACCGTGTGGTCTCGCCACAGCCAACGTAGCGAATCCGGCAGAATGACGCCGCCATGCACTGCGCTGTGTTGCCCTTGGCCACCGACGAATTTGTAATCGTATTTCGCAAATTTGAGTGCGGCTTCCATCTGCAGGTTGGACAGCCACCAGTTGCCGTGTTCGTTGTCCAAGTCGTTTTCGCCGTCTTGCAGAAACACACGAATCGGCTTCGGTTCTGCCTTTCGGATGAGTGCTGGATAGACGTGGCCGCCGCGGATATTTGTAAAACTACCGACGTGGCTCAGAACCTTACCGAACCATTCGGGGTGATTCCACGCAACGGTGAAAGCGCAGATTCCCCCCGATGACGCACCACAGATCGCTCGGTCTGCGGGGGCATGTGACAGGTTCAGATTTTGGTCTTGTTCGATATGCGGCAACAGTTCCTGCTGCACGAATCTGGCGTAGTCATCGCTAAGTGTGTCGTATTCGAAACTGCGATTGCTGCCTTTCCACCGATTCTCTGGCATCTGTGCGCCATGATGCCCTGGGTTAATGAAAACGCAGATCGTGACTGGCAGTTCTCCAGCATGGATCAAATTATCAAAGACGACAGGCACACGAACTTGTCCGTTGTCCTGAACATAAGCATGCCCGTCTTGGAAGACCATCACGCAGGCGGGTTGAATTCCATCGTACTGAGCGGGAACGTAGACGTAGTATTCCCGAATCGTGTCCGCAAAGATTTCGCTCTTCCAAAGATGTTTCGTCACCTGCCCTTGAGGCACATCTTGTTGCCGTTGGGAGTCCGGACTCATTTTGTATTGTGCATCGAACTGCCGATCATCGGCGGAGAGTCGATTCATTGCAGACACTGTCAGTAAAAATGCAAACGCGGAGTAAAGAAGCGATCGGGGCATATTGTCAGGCAGGCATAAGAACAGGAAACGGGACTCGCGGACTGGAACAGTATAGCCACTTCGTGCCTCACTTTGGATTGTTGGCGATTGTTTTCAAAGGGTTCCAGACAGAACTCGCAACCAAGCTTGGAACTTGGAGCTTGTGACGCCAAGACTTCAAGATCGTCGAAATCCACCAAAATTGCTGACGAAATAGCTATTTCGGAAAACGGTGGATTTTGCGACAATCTCGCTCAAGACAACCTGCACCGGAAATGCGTTGCAAGACGCAAACCAAAATGCGGATCGCGGGAAGGACAAAATTGCCGCCCAAGGAAGGCGGAGAAAATCATTTGGAAAGGATACCACTGATGTTGAACCAACGGAGGCAATGGTGCCGGTCATTATTGACAGCCCTTCTGACAGTTACGTGTTCCGCCGCTGTGCTTGCTCAGCCAGCCACTCGGATTGGCAGTAACTCCACAGATTTCGGTAACTTTGATCAGAGCATCCGAGGTGGCGGAACGTCACCAGTGATCAACTCACGCACTCCGAATCTATCGGCCACGCCAGACTTGTCCGGGATCGATGTGCGAGTGGTCGAGAATCTATTGAAGGAATGCGTCAACGAGGCGGAACGACTCTACCGCGCTCTGGATGCGGATTTTCGCCGATTTCCAGAGCTGCGGACGCAACTGCAAGACGTCGTTACTCTCAGAGCTCGCGCGTCACGACTCACGCAGGACATCGCTGCGGGCTACTCACTGGCCCGCTTGCAGCCAGACCTAAAACAGCTAGATAGTGACTGGCAGTATCTGTCGCATCAAATGTCGCAAGCGCGTCAGATCAGCTCGACGACGCGCGACAGCGTTGATCGGATCGACCGACTGAATCGTCAGCTGGAAAAGCTGTTTCAAATGGAACCGCAACTGGACCGACGAGCATTGATGGTCGAGCTGGCTCGATTGAACAGTTCGATCCGCAATCTGGTCCAAGAACTCGAACTGGATCCTGAAGCCGGTAACCGAATGTATCAACTGGTCATCGATACCAGAAAGCTTGATCAACAGGCCAACCGTGTTCAGCAAAAAGTCGTGGATGAGATGCCGTATGCGAGCATCGTTTCTGAGTACGGTCAGTTCAGTCGCATGTGGACCACGTTGTCGCCACAACTTCAGCAATTAACGAATCGCTTTGTCCAACGCGTCATGCGTAATATCCTGATGGCGGACAGCACCGTGCATGACCTGCTGTGGATTGAACAAAAAACCAGCAGCGAAAACCTGCGTCAGATCGCCACAGCACTAACACGCGATGTCGATGAATTTTACACACGAGTTCCCTTGAAGCTGTTGCTGAATTTCAAAGACGTCAGCAGCATTCTGCAAACATCCGATGACTTCTACGGCACCGTGCAGAACTTTCTGGACTGCGTCAATCGCAAAGAAGACGAACGATCAATGCTGGAGTGCTACCGTTACGTCGAAGAGTACGGTGCTGATTTCGTGCGGGCCTTCGAACCCCTTCGTAGCTCTCAGGGCCGTGTTGTTCTGCGAGAAATCGAAGACGGGATTGTGGCCTTGCGGAACGAGTTGAACATTGCCGGTACCGTGGCAACACTGGACACTCGAGCGATGATCCCAAGGGCAGCAGCTCTGGAGAATCTGGCCGACCACATGGACTATGACGTGCGACAATGGTTGAACCGCGATCGCCAATCGTTTTCATCACAGGCATTGGCGGCGTCTGACAGATTTCTGAAACGCACAATTCGCATTCATGGGATGCTACAGTCTCAGCCTCGTGCTGCGGAACTGAAGAAAGAAACCGCGGACTTGGTTGAAGAATGGCGAGCTTTGTACGCGTATCTCGGACGCTGCAATACAGAGCACCGCGAACATTTGCGAGTTCTGTCGGGTGACATCAGCCAAGCCATTTACGAACTGCGAGTGCCTTTGCAGCTGTAATTGCCTGAGGCCACGGAACAATAATTCACTCAACATCCGAGGGTTGCAGCGAAAGCTGCAACCCTTGTTGCGTTGCTGAGTGATTCGATTTCCGGTGGGCATTCGTTAAACTCGCACACTGCCGCAGTAAAGGTACTTCTCTCTGAGCAAGAGGTTTTTACGCCAATCGTTGTCCACTGTCGTTGCGGAAAACAGACCCGTGTTCGTGATTCGGCAGCTGGCAAACGCATCAAGTGCCTTGGGTGCAGTAAGCCGGTATCCGTTCCAGAGTCGGATATTGAAAGCTTACATCGTCTTTAATGACCGCGACTGTTGGCAAACGGGACCAACTGGGGATGCGCCAAATGGGCAAACCCTTCCCGAACGGCAACCTTACCGCGCAGATTGTCAAGCGAAAGGGAATGTTTGCGCGTGACGAGGAAGTGGTTTCGAACACGGTCAACATCAGCCGCTAATCGAAACTGCGTTGTTCACTCGCGAAATTAAAAAGATGTCAGCTCCGACGTCGAATCGGGGACGCTGACATCTTTTACGGTTAACATGTCGAGAATCGAATTGCCCCTAGTGGTTTGTCAACATTAAAAACTGGGGTTCTGTTTTTGTAGTTCGGCGGTCTCCGCCGAGAAATCACGGTGGAGACCACCGAGTTCCATTCTTCCGACCCTCAAATTAAGCTGTGACAGACCACTAGAAACGGAAATACACGCCGCTCCTCGGACTGCCCAGAAAAACGGCATTGGATCGGGGTGCATGGCGAACTGGTCCGCGACCAAAATTTCGGTCGAAACTGCGACTGAACTGGTTCACTGACCTTGTTCGATGTCGCTGGAACTGACGAACGTCTCTCTGGTAGCTGTTGATTACGCGTGCTGGAACGCGACCAAACCGAGAATGAGCTTCGGCGGGCGGGGCTGCAAACACCATTGCGGCAGCAAAAACTCCGGCAAGAAGTTTGTTGAACATCAGAACTCTCCTTCACAAAATCGGGGACAACTGGAAGTCGTCGCGAACATATTCGCTGCTGTTCGGCCAGCTGCAATTATCGGCACACGTTAGAAGTGTAGGCACCACCAGCCGTTTGGAAATGGCGTTTTGAAACAAAATGCAAATGCCCTCTCTTCGAGTCGGGTCAAACGATTTGCCGTGCCGGGGAATGCGCGGCGATGTCGCCATCACGACCGCTTCGGAGGCAGCGTTTCGCTCATCGAAACGGGCTCGATCGTCAGCGGCAACGGCTCAGTATTTCGGGGCGGAAACGCGGCGTCCGCAGTGATCGGCGGGGCTGCACTTTGCGTGTTACAACAGGCCGCACTGTCAATCATCTGTCCTTGGTGAGCCACTCGGGGCTGATCAAAGATTTGCAGATTGTGATACTGTAGCAACGACCCTTTTTCCATGTGTACGTTCTTTAATGCCAGAGCGTACTCGGTTCGTGATCGGAAGTAGCGGATCTCTGCCTCAACCACCCGTCGCTGCGCATCCAGCAGATGGTCAACGTCGATGTCCATATCGTTGTCATCCTGAGCCTGATAGGCGGCGAGTAGCTCCTGTGCTGCCATTAAGCGATTCAGGCTGTTGCGACACGCTTCGTAAGACCTTGCGGCATCCGTGATCGCGTTGCTCAGATCGTGAACCACCGATCGTTGTTGTTCTCGCTGAACGATGCGTTCGCGGCACAACAGAACTTCTGCGTTGCGGACGGCCAAATGAGCTTTTCGGTATCCGATGGGCACTGTGTATTCCATCCCGACGAACCATTCCTGCTGGTCGCCGCCGAGTAGATTTCTGGCGGCGGACGAATACGCCTGATCACCGCTGTCGGTTCTCGCCAGATCGTCGCCGAAACCTCGGAACCGGTAACGACCGACAGCATCGAGTCGCGGGTTGAGAAAGTTTTTTGAGGCCATGAGTTCCATTTGCCGCTTGCGAATCGCTGTCTGCTGTTTCCGCAGTTCCGGTCGCAGCTGCAATGCTTCCTGTTGCACAGTGTGCCAGTCGAACACGATGTCGGCTTGTGTCGGTTCGTCAGATGGGCGGATCAATTCGCCGTCCGTGATTTTCATCCCCACCAGCAAACGCAGTCGGCGCTCTGTGGTTTGCACACCACCGGCACCTTCCAATGTTCCGCCGGTACTGCCGCTGCCCGAACGTGTGCCTTGAGTCACGCGACCGGTGAGTGCTTCGTCGACTTCAGACTTAAAGCGAAAATACTGTTCGCGGGCGAGTGCTTCGGCGGCTCCACTTTCCAAATCGCTTTCCTGTCGCGCCTTGATACGATTCCACGCATCCAATGCCTGCTTCATCGCTCGACTACGCGAGTCAAGATCTCGATAGGCAAAATACAGATCCCAGTACACGTTGGTCACGTCGTTGATGTAGTCGCGAACTGCAACTTCAAAATCGGCCTGAGTCAACTGGGCATTGGCTTTCGCCAGCAGAATGCCGTTATAGACACCTGGCGAACTGCCCGGGCCGGCGATTCTGTTGAACTGTAAGCCGCCGCCCTGCAACAGTGGCTGGCGAATTTCGCCCTCGACGTAGGTGTTCCATGCACTGGCGAACGTGTTGCCGGGGGAGTTATTCGCGTCGTGGACTGAGATCGATCGCAGGGCAAGTTGAGAACCCGTGGCCGTGACTTTGGAAAGTTCCAGCGAGTATTCATGCAGGTCCTGCTGAAAAGCGCGCTGGCCTCCACCGTCAAACGGGTTGTTATAAATGCGGTCGTTGTTACTGAAGTAAGCCGTACCCTGCAACTGAGCGTCGAAGGCACTCAAAGCTGCTTCGGGACTGAACCTTGGATCGGAATGAGCCAGCGTGCCTGTGAAACGCGAATGAATGCTGTCTGGGTTCCGCAAAACTGTGCCGCCGAGTTCTCGCAAGACATCCGAATTTTGCATTGCGATGCGCAGCAATTCGTCAAGACTCGTATCGCGATACAGCAACGCACTCAAGTCCGCTCGATCACGCACTGTCACTGGGGCTTCAGACCAGGCCGCGTTGTGAATCTGAGGTGTGGGATTGCCCATCGATTGAGAAACACGATCGACGGCCACCGTGTTGTTACCTACGGTTTCGTCCCAAGTTTGAGCCGAACGGCAGCCACTGGCCACCAACAGCATCATCGCAGCGGCGAAGCACAGTCCGCTTCCCAGCAGATTGACAGCGCGCAACGTCGGCGTTGTTCGGCGAACCGAAACGCGTTTCGTGGGGGCTGAGTCTGCAACGTACATTCAGGGGTGTATCCATACATCCTGATGAATTGGGAACGGCGCCAATCGGCGGCCCAAACCTTGGTTTTTCTGTCATCGGCAGGATTGAAGGGTTCCCCTACCGCAGAGCGACGTTTGTCAAGCCAGCCACAGCCTTAACATCAGTCGCTGCGGATAGCTGGCGAATCCCGCGTCCTTTGTCTGATAGCTACGACTGTTACCACCGGAATGCTCGACGTGTTCGGAACGTTGCAGTCGTAAAAGCTTGCCTATGTTATCTGGTCGCGCGGCAGTCTGGCTCCATCTGGCTGCGACGTTTCCGGCGCTGTAATCTTTGAGTTCGCGCCATACAATCCCGTCTCCGTCACAGTGCGGCGCTGATGTGATCGGAAATGAGATCGAAAATCGGAAAGTAGAAATGTCGGAATCGTGGCTCACGGAATTCGAAGCACACCTCCAGCAATTGGAAGTCGCCAGCGCGGGAGAACTCGCGTTTTCTGATCTGATCAAACTGGCGACCACTGCGCTGGGCGACTTGGTCAGCGATATCCAGCTGCAACAATGGCTGGTCCGGCCAGACTCTTTGGAAATTCTGACATCTGATGGCAGAACACAAATCACGTCTGCGGAAGAATCCCCTCAGGTTCGACAGGCTGCTGCAAACGGCCATTTGCTGACAGAAGCATCGAATTCTGTCCCCCGCAACAGTCTGTACACGTGTCATCCGCTGGCGGAAACGTTGTCGCTGGTGATCGAAACGGATTATGCCGAATTGCGTTGCCGGCCATCAAGTTTGATCGAAGGTGCTCAAGCGGTCACAGGCCTCGTGGCCGCCTTCGTGAGTCGTCACTTGTTGTCACAGTACGAATCGCGTTTTCACAGTCACGCTGCATTCACAGAACTCATCACAGGCCTGCATCAGGCAACATCTCTACGCAGTGCAGCCAGCGTTCTGGCGCAGGATGGGCCCGCGATTCTGGGACCATGCCGAATATCAGTGCTGGCAAAACGAGATGGCTTGTTCCATACCGAAGCCATGACTGGCGTTCGCTGTCCGGATGCGAATTCGGAATCCGTGCGAGCCACCCAGACGCTCACAAACGGTTTGATACAACAGGAGTCAACGTGGTTGCACGTGGATAACCTGTCCGACGATGACAAGTTACATTCTGCCATCGGTTGTCTTCGAGGCAGCGGCGTGTCGCATGTTCGTGTGGCGTCGCTGACATCTGTCGCTAACGAAGCCAGCACGGCCGTGCTCGTCGAACTGTTCAACGACTCGGCCGGACCAGACGAATCCACGCTGCAGCAACTCATCCATGCGGCGCGGGAACCGATCGCGCGGAATTATGCAAAGCAGCGGCCGTTGTTGAGCCGTGTGCTGACCAATCCACCACTGAGCAATCGGCGGAGACGTTGGATACTCGGCTTCGGCCTGCTGGCAATCGCACTGGTATTGATTCCGATTAGATTCGAAGTCGAAGTTCCGGGCCAGATCGTGTCTGCCAATCAGCGACACATTTTCGCGCCGGATGATGGCACGATTGACGAAGTGTTGTTCGCGAATGAAGCGCAGGTGGTTGGACAAGTCGTCTTGCTGCGGATGTCCAACGCTGATCTGGAACTGCAGCAACAGCAACTTCAGGGCGAAATTGAGACAACCAAAAGCAAGTTAGCGGCGGTGAACGTGGGACGTCTGACCGGCGGTGATGCTTCACTAAGTGGAGACGAAAAGCAACTGGCCCAACGTCTCGCAAATCTACGGGAACAACAGCAACTGTTGGCACGGCAGTTTGAGGCGTTGAGTATCAGAGCTCCGTTTTCTGGCACTGTCTTTCGGCCGGACCCGCAGCAGGAGCTACATTCGCGACCCGTGCAGCGGGGGCAACGGTTGCTGGAAATCGTGCCAGAAGATCCGGCGTGGCAATTGCACCTTTCCATTCCCAGTCACTTGCTGAATTACGTAACCGCTGCTCGAACACAAATGCAGACGAGCACACAAGTCCGGTACATGATTCGTTCTCGGCCTGAGCAGAATTGGGAGACGGAATTGTCTACGTTGGAGAACGTGATTCAGGTGAAAGACGGCAAGACGGTGTGTCATGCCGTGGCGGAACTGAACCAAGTTCCGGGCCAATCCCTGCGCCCCGGCACGTCCGTTCTGGCCAGAATTTCCTGCGGAAATCGAGCACTGGGATTCGTGCTGTTCCGTGAAGTGATCGAATTCTGGCAACAGATCCGTTTTGCTTGGCTGTAAACGGTTGTGGCAATTTTCGCTGGACCCTCGTTCGCCACAGGGCGTTAGCTTGTCCCGGTTTTCGAAATGCCAACCAGACCTAACGCTGGGCTCTTTAAAATTCGGTCTTGCACAGAGTTTTGGTTTGGGCAATTTTTGCTTCAAGCGATTCAGTCCCAGCGGGACGACTCAGTTAAGGATTTTCACAAGGGAAGACATTGGTGAAATAGGAATTGCCATCTGCGACTCAAGCCCGAATGGGCTGACACAGCCATTGCCGGGGCCATCAGGCTGCGGTGATGTCTAGGAGTGGCGGAAAGGCCCGAGGGGCCGACACAGCAATGACTGTTTCGTGCATTTCTGTCGGCCCTCCGGGCCTTTTGGCATGGTGCAGAGACTTCCGGTGGCTCACGCCACCGGCAGAGGCTGTGTCGGCCTTCTAGGCCTGGATCGCATTCTCATCTTTTCAGCTCTCTATGTTTTTGCGGCCCACAATCCTTAACGGCGTTGCCCAGCGGGACGACAGACATTGCCCGTGACTGACCTTCTGTCGTCCCGCCGGGACTTGCTTCGTTGGTGGGATGACATCCGTCGGCGACCGCCGACGGCAAAAGTCTGTCGTCCCTACCGGGACTGAATCGCGACCGGCGTTCAATCACCGGGAACACAAATCACAGACCACTGAGAACTCTGGCACAGCACAGTGGCTTCGGCTTCCGTATCCACGAACATCACGATGTCTTCCGCTGATATTTCGGACAGATCGACACGCCCCAAAATTCGCCACTCGCGTTCGTGCGTCCAGTCGACTTTGCCAGCAGCATCGGTGGCAAACTGTGTTTGCCATGGTTCTTCGGTCACTTCTTCACCCGGTTGAACGTACGCGACTGGACAACAGCCCCTTGCTGCCAGCACGCTGCGGCGTACAGCGATGCCCCACGGTTCGAAGTCATATCGCCGCAAATGTCTTCGATAAACTCGGCGTTGAGGAAACTCAACCAACGGCACCGCAGTCCAGGAAACCGCCCCGTGCGACATCGTCGATGGCAGCAACTGGCGCGTCTCCATAATGCGCAGCAACGCGCTTAGCGCTGAGTGATCGGCAGAGGGACAGCCCATAATCAGAGCGTCCCAATAGTCATCAACGGTTTCGTCAGGCCAAGGTCCGCGCCGAGGTCGAGTCCAATGACACAGCCAGTCTTCCGGATGCGACAACACTGATGATGATGCGTGCTTAGATTGGTCGGCTTGGCGATCACCGCCGGCCACCGTTTTGGTGGCCACGTAGGCTTGTTGCTGACCTTGCAACAGCCATTGCACCGCCCCCGCCTCAATCAGTGCTTTGTGCGTTGATCCATGAGCGGCCTGATCGTCATCCACCAGCAACACGGTGGGCTTTGGTTCCTGCTGCAGGTGATCCAACAGCAAACGCGGAATGGTGCCGCCTTCTCGACAGCTTAGCGCGATCACTCGATCACCGGCCAGAATCGACGCGACATCCGCAGCCGACGCGCCTGAAACTCCATTGACTTGCTCCGACGTCACGAATTCCGGAGAAATGCACAACGTCAAGTTCTGCACACCGATTTGCACATCAACCTGCCGAGGCTGACTCATCGCCGTCCTGCACCATGCGATCAGATCTTCGGGGCGTGTGATTTGTCCATCGCCGACGTTGATTTTCAACAACGGGACGCCGAACAATGCGGCCGCTCGGCTGACCGCATCACACGCAGCGGTGCCTTCAACCACGCATAAACACGCCTGCTGCGGATCACATCGAACAACGGCGGTTCGCAACGCATCGAACCAGCGTCGATGCAGATCTTTTCGTTCGCTTAGTCGAGACGAAACGACAGAGATCCGCTGCTGTTGTTCCTCTCCCATTCCATCCGGCCAAAACAGCAAACGATTCCCCAGCTGGCTGCAGAACGTCTGAATCGGCACTCTGTGGAACGTCAGCGACAGGCACGCCCCATCAGCCATGTGCGTCAAAACATCTAGCCGTGTTCGAGACTGATTAAGATGTCGATGGCTGTTGCTGGACGCAGCCGTGTCGAGACTATCGTTGTGCCGCCAGACTCGCAGAGCTTCACGAACCATGTCTTCGACACCATCATTGGCCGAATTAGTTTTAGGGTCCGCCACGGCGTGCTCCGATCGTTACGAAATAACCTACTCTAGTAACACCTCAGCCGAACGAGCAGACGACAGGCAATCAGCCGTTTTGGCGATAGCCACGGTTCCGAATAACCGTGGCTATCGCCAAAACGGCTGGAAAACGTGAATCACTTCACACACCTATTGCCTATCTGTCGTTTTCTGCGACGGAAATTCCACCAGCACTTTGATCGCACCGTCTTTTCTGTCGCGGAACAGGTCGAACGCTTCCTGAATATTTGCTAACGGAAAACGGTGTGTCAGCAACGGCGAAAGGTCGATGCGACCTTCTGCCAGCCACTGCATGGCGAGCGGAAAGGTCTGTTCGAAATCCGGATGCAGACTGGTGCGCACCGTCAAGTTTTTCAGCATCGCAGCCTTTAGGTCAATCCCGTTGGTTGGTGTCGGGGGTACTCCAAAGTACAGGATCGTACCGAATTCTTCCGTCAACAGCGTGGCGTCGTTGAAGGCCTGCGCCCGATGCCCCACGGCCTCAACCACGATCTCGGGTAACGAACCGTCTAACAGATCACGAACAGCAGCTTGGGCATCACTCCCGACAGACGCGACCACGTCGGTGGCTCCCATTTTGAGCGCCAATTCCGTGCGTTCGGAAACCGGATCCACACCGATAATCCTCCGCGCTCCCATGTTCCGCAGCCCCGCCACAAACATCTGTCCAATCGGGCCCAGTCCCAGCACGACGACGTCTTTGCCGATCATGTTGGGCAGCTTTTTTAGTGCCCACACCACCGTGCCAAACGGCTGCGCCAGCAAAGCGATTTCGTCCGTCAGCCTGTCGTCCAACGCCACCGCTCGATCTTCTGACAGCACGTACCGTTCGTACAGTCCTTGTTGACCTTCCGGCACGGCTAGCACTCGAGTGCCCGGCTTCCACTTTTGGCCGTTGGTGGCGACGACGGTCCCCACCATTTCGTGCAATGACATGCCCACTGGTTGCGGGTAGGTGATTTCGTGGCCTTCGAAATCACTGTCGAAGAACGGCAGATCCGATCCGCACAGGCAAGTCATTTCTGGTTGAAACAAAATCTGCCCCGCACAGCTTTCGTCCAAGACCGGTTCATCGACCTGCACCAGTTCGATTGTTCGACGTGCCGTAAATTGACCTGCGATCATCGCTGTTGATCCAGACTCGGAAGACGCGGAGGAAACAGTTGCTGCGTGGAAACGTGACGCTAATCCACAACTTCGGCTTTGCGGTTCACATCGGAGAGTTGGCCGAACTGACGATTGTCCTGAACCCAATCTTCACGGGTGTACAGCAGCGTTGAAGTATCCGTTTCTTGGACTTCAATGCGGTCCATCGAAAAGCCCATTTCCGTGATCTCAGAAAACAAAATCCACGCCAAGTTCTCAACACTGGTTGGGCCGTGGAAAACTTTTAGACGAAATTCTTCACCCGTGCGCGCGGTGTGATCCAACAGTGTTTCGTAGAGGGGATCATGCTTATTAATCAGCATTCCGTGATCAAAGTTTTCCTTCAGGTACGGTTCGATCTTGCTATCAAAATCGCCGAACAGAGTACTAATGGCTCCATCGCGTTCGACCTCAAAATGAATGCGTAGGCCATAGCGATGCCCGTGGATATTGCTGCACTTGTCTTGCAATGTTTCGTTGCGGTGAGCAGCGTAAAACTTGTATTCTTTGCGAATAATCATTGGTATCTCTACAAAAGCGGCCGATGTGGACGTCCACTTTAGCTGCCTGCCAAACTGTTACAATCGTTGTTCTCGATAAATATCCGACGGATTAGGTCTGACAGGCAATTCAAGGCTGAAGACCTGCCGGAAGACTGCCGTTTCAGCAGAGACAGGCCTAGCATTAGGGCTCAGATGACTGAATCGAAAGCACGGCGACCGCAGCCTCAAAGCCCGCACTGCTAAACTTGTTCACTTCACCGACGACAGCTCCGCAACATGTTCAGTATGGATAAACTCAGAATCGTACTCGCGGCATCGGAAGCCGTTCCGTTCTCAAAAACAGGAGGATTAGCAGACGTCTCAACCGCCCTGTGCAAGGCATTGGATGCCAGCGGGCATGTTGTCACGCTGGTCATCCCGGACTACCGGCTACTACGTTTTGCAAAGCAGGACCAACTGCCCGAAGTCACGGACACCGGTCTGCGTTTTACTCTGTCGGTCAACGGAGAATCGGTTCGCGGCGGCGTCAACTGGACGTTGCTGCCAGGCACGGGAGTCAAAGTGCTGTTGGTGACGCAGCCGGAATATTTCGATCGCCCCCAACTGTACATGGAACAAGGACAAGGCTTCCCCGATAACTGCGAACGGTATTGTTTTTTTAGTCGCGCCGTGTTGGAAGTCTGCAAGCAAATGTTGTTGCGGCCGGATGTGATTCACTGCAACGACTGGCAAACAGGATTGATTCCCGCCTTGCTGCACGCGCAACATGCCACTCGACCGGGGTTCGAAAACGCGGCTTCTGTGATGACGTTGCACAACATGGCGTACCAAGGCAATTTCTGGCACTTCGACATGCCTCTGACCGGCATGGATTGGAAGTTCTTTAATATGTACCAAATGGAAATGTGGGGCGGTCTGAATCTGCTAAAAACCGGCATCGCCTTCGCCGACCAAATCACCACCGTCAGCCCCACCTATGCTTCGGAAATCTGCACACCGGAAGGCGGCGAAGGACTGGACGGGTTATTGAGCTCTCGACGTGGAGACCTAACCGGAATCCTAAACGGCATCGACACGGACGATTGGAACCCAGCCACAGACCGTCACCTGCCCGCCAATTACTCCGTACAGGCACCGCAACCAGGCAAGGCCGCCTGTAAAGCTCATCTGCAACAGCGCGTGGGACTACCGGTCTCGAATGATGTGCCATTGATCGGCATGGTGTCGCGTTTTTCAGACCAAAAAGGCTTCGACATTCTGGCGGATTGCGCACACCGACTTCTGCAACGGAACGTGCAATTTTGTTTTCTAGGTACCGGCGATCCACGCCTAGAAGGCTATCTCAGCGAACTGGCCGAACAGTTCCAGTCTCAGGTGGCCACAATTGTCGGTTTCGATGAATCGCTGGCTCATCAGATCGAAGCCGGATCGGACGCATTCTTGATGCCCAGCCGTTTCGAACCCTGTGGCCTGAACCAGATGTACAGCCTGATGTACGGAACGCTGCCGATTGTTCGCAAGGTCGGTGGACTGGCAGATTCTGTCACCGACTCCAATCCGGAAACGCTGCAGGCAGGGACAGCCACGGGCTTTGTGTTTAATAACTATTCGTCCGCAGACTTGGCCGACACGGTAGAACGAGCCATCGATTTATTCGGCCAGCCCGACGTCTGGAAGCAGGTCATGACCACCGGTATGTCACAAGACTGGTCTTGGACCAACAGTGCTCGCCACTACGTCGAAACGTATCAGAAGGCCAAGGAACGTCGCCACGATCGACACCTAGAAGGCCGCGCCAGTTAGGTTTGCAGTATGGACCTGTTCATCCAGTTCGTCGAAACTCACCGCATCATTCTTTGGATGTTGCTGGCGCTGGGATTGGTGACACTTCTGAACGCGAAAGTCTTCTTAATCGCAGCAGCCATGGCTGGGCGGATCTTGCTGTAGCCAAGCAGTATTTCCGGCGCTCGTGCGATCACAGCGGAGAAAAATGGCGTCGGATTCGGTATAACCCCGGTTGGTGACCAGAGCCTTTCGCAATCAGCTGCATCATTCTTTCAGGAAATTTCCTCCGTGCCTATTTCACTCACTTGGGATTCGCCGTCCTCCGTTACGACCGATTGGTTGATTGTCGTGGTTGCCCAATTGCCGCCGACTCAACAGCCTTCTGCAAATATCCAAAGCCTCGACAATTCCTTGTCAGGGGTGATTGACTCGATGATGTTGCGGAAAGATTTTTCCGCGAAGCCTCAGGAACTGGTGACGGTTTTTCAAAGTTCTGGAGTCGACGCTGCCAATGTGGTGCTGGTGGGAGTCGGCACGCTGGAAGACTGTGATCTCCGATGCTTTCGGCAAAGTCTGTTGGCGGCGTTGCGCAGTTGCTGTCAAGCTGCCGATCAGTCCGTCGCTGTCGTTCTGGATGATGCCATCCAGCAACGTTTGGGTTCCGTTGTCGCGACAGAAGTTGTCGCAGATTGTGTGACCACGGCCACTGTTGGCGGAGACCTGTACAAAGCCGAACGCGCGCGACATCCGTTTGCCTCAGCCGCCCTGTGTGTTGATGCCGACAGTGCAGAACTGAACGCAGCCATCGAACGCGGTACAAGCATTGGGGAAGCGTGCAATCTTGTGCGAGACCTCGTGAATCGCGACGCCGATGACCTGAACCCGGAATCCTTTGCCTTGGAAGCCGCAGCACTGGGCACCAGCCTTGGGCTGGAAGTGATGACTTTGGACGAACAACAACTTGCAGCAGAACGAATGGGAGCCATGCTGGCCGTCGCCAAAGGCAGCGCACGAGCGCCGCGGTTGGTGAAACTGACGTACCGTGGTGCTGACGATCAGCAACCGATGCTGGCGTTCGTTGGCAAAGGCGTGACCTTCGACAGTGGCGGCTATTCGATCAAACCGTCAGACGGCATGCTGTCCATGAAAGCCGACATGGCTGGAGCTGCCACAGCATTCGGCGCGATCGTCGCGGCCGCGAAATTGAAGCTGCCCGTCAATCTAACCGCGTATCTGGGACTTGTGGAAAACATGATTAGCGGCAACGCCTATCGACTGGGCGATGTCCTGACAGCTCGCAACGGAACCACCATCGAAGTCCACAATACAGACGCCGAAGGCCGTTTGGTTTTGGCAGATGTGCTGACCTATGCCGTCGATGACGGCGTCGACAGCATTGTCGACTTGGCAACGCTAACGGGGGCCTGCGTGGTGGCTCTGGGCGAAGAAATCACGGGCGTCTTTCCCAACAACCAACCACTGGCCGACGAACTGTGCGCTGCGGCAACGGCGGCCGGCGAGTATTTCTGGCAGATGCCCATGCACGATCATTTTGGGCCGCAGTTGAAGAGCAACTTCGCGGACTGCAAAAACGTCGGCCCACGTTGGGGAGGAGCTGTGACTGCCGCCAAGTTTCTCGAAAAATTCGTCAACAAAACGCCATGGGTTCACTTGGACATCGCCGGCCCAGCATGGGCCGAAAATTCAACACCGTGGCGCGACGTGGGAGGCACGGCTGATCCGGTTCGATCCCTGATTCAATGGCTGCGATCTCGGTAATTCCAATCAAAAGCAAGGTCGCTGCGGGGACATTTCGTCCTATGAAATTCTCTTAACGGCGTGGGACGCCGTCGATTTCGGCGGAATTGGTGAGCGGCAGGGCGCTAGCCCGGATATTTCATGCGTTTTGTTTCGGAGTGTTCCCATCGACGTTTCGGTGCCGGATTTTTGAAATCCGTGTTTGGCGGCCCTCGAATCATGGGTCGGCGCACAAGGCCCCCTCCCCCACGCTTGTGAGGTTGCGAATTTCAGATTGTCTCGTGGGCTAACGTGTGTCACATCAACGCTCCATCACATGTTTGAACTCGGCCTGGTACGGGCAGTTGCTGCACAGGTGAAACATCACTCGGCGAACGCTCACGACGACTCGCGCGGCGACCTTCACCAGCTTCAGACGAATGGTGTCCACTTGCCAGCGAGCCACCTTGGTGCCCGAGAGCGCTAGACGGCGAATGCCGTCGAGCAGAAGATACGCGAAGCTCGACATCAGTAATCGCAACTGATTGGCCATGCAGTCCATGCAGCTTGTGCGATCTGCGAACAGGCACATCTGCTGTTCTTTGATGCGGTTTTCCATTTCACCGCGCGGGCAATAGAATTACGATGGGGACTACAGCATTATTGGAGCGTATCGGATTCGGCTGCCAAGAAAGTGCTGTGGCCCCAGGTGGTCGCAGGGTTTTCAGGCTAGAATTCGTTCGTAGAGCCGCGCGACTGAGAGGCCAGCGCGCGAGGCAATGCCCACGCGCTGATACGAGCTCGTCTTTGGCAACGTCTGCCACTGGTTCCGTAGCAGTGTGTTCGTTCGACCCGACACGCAGAGGAGGCCGCCTGCACAAAGTACAGGCGGCAAAAAGCCTCCTCAACGAGTCGGGTCAAACGATTCGCCGTGCCAGCGATTCCAATCGTTCCTTCTCAATGGAACAAAAACCACCTGACACAACGTTGATACGTCTGTTGTGGTCAAAGTGGTCGAAAGCAGGGGTGACTGGTCCAAAGTTCAGGCAGTTGCCCCACCTTCGCTCACCGCAACGCATATCGGCTACTTGCCTCGCTCACTGCTTTTTAACGAAAAACACAAATCCACTGATGAACGCCAGCTGGATCACCAGCTAGAATCCTGCGGACGCGATGCGGGGACACTCTCACTTCTACCGTCAAGCAAGCTGCTCAACCAATTGCGTACCCTTGTGTTGACTGAGTTCGCAATTCGTTATCTGGCTCGCAGCAACAGGCGAATCTTATTCTTGAATTCCTTCGGATAGTGACAGATCGTTTCATCCGATGTCAGAAGAAAGTGATCAATCGCGCATCGATGGCATTACTACTCAGTGGAGTATTGTGTCTCAGGCGCATGAAGGATTCGCCGACGAAGCCATGGCTCTTTGCAGCCAACTGTTGCATCGTTATCGCGGAGCCGTCTATCGTTATCTGCTGTCCATCGTTCGCGAAGATGACGTGGCGGAAGAGTTGAGTCAGGAGTTTGCGCTGAAATTTTTGCAGGGCGGATTTCACAAGGCTGACTGCAATCGCGGACGTTTTCGAGACTACGTCAAGGCTTCGGTCATCAACTTGGTGCGAACACATCATCGAAGCCGGTTAAAAGCCCCCGGTGTTTAGCGACAGCCAGCAGCGTGCGGTAGATGGCACAGACTTCCAGCAGCGCGTGCCAGTCTTTGCACGATCGCGCAAGACGACTCATTTCCAGCCCGATAATCAGCCCGACTCGATCCGCACTGACTTCTGCCAGCAGGCGTTGAAAGC
>JBDNHJ010000189.1:0-15911 GCA_041688835.1 Fuerstiella sp. | reverse complement strand
CGTCACGCGCGGCAACACGGACATCAGCGGCCCGCTGACAGTCTCGCTGGCCAGTGATGACACCAGCGAAGCCACCGTCGTCGCCACGGTCACGATCCTGGCGGGGGAAACGTCGGCAACATTCGACATCAATGCGATTGACGACAGTCTGCTGGATGGAACACAAACCGCGACGATCACTGCTGCAGCCACCGGCTACGTCGCCGGAAGTGATACCGTTGACGTTACGGATCAGGAATCCCTGACTCTGACCATCAGCACCAGTGCGATTGCTGAAAACGCTGGAACCACAGCAACGACCGGCACGATCACCCGCAGCAATACGGACACAGCCAGTGCTTTGGTTGTCACCTTGACCAGCGACGACATCGGCGAAGCCACAGTTCCGCTGGAAGTCACCATTCCGATCGGGCAAACCTCAGCCACATTCGACATCAGTGCTGTCGACGACGACTTACTGGACGGAACCCAAGCGGTGCTCATCACGGCCGCAACCACCGGATATGCGACTGTCTCTGAGACCCTGAACGTCAACGACTACGAAACGCTGACTATTTTTCTGAACCCTGATTCCATTAACGAAAATGGCGGCACTTCGACAGCCACCGTCACCCGCAGCAATTCAGACACTACCTTCGAATTGATTGTCACTCTAAATAGCGACGACACATCAGCAGCGACGGTTCCACTAACGGTGACCATCCCTGCCGGCCTCGCCTCAACCACGTTCGACGTCGATGCGGTTGACGATACTGTGCTGGACGGCACTCAAATCGCGAACATCAGTGGTACGGCCACCGGATATGTCGCGGTCAGTGCCCCGCTAAGTGTCACGGATTACGAACCGCTGTCGCTAGTGATCTTGGGAGGATCAATCGGTGAATCTGGCGGCGCAACAACCGCCACGATCAGCCGCAGCAGTGCTGACGTCGCCGAAGACTTGGTGGTCACGTTGTCCAGCAGTGATCTCAGCGAAGCGACGGTTCGAGCCACCATCATCATCATCGCCGGGCAAGTCACGTCGGCACCGTTTGCGATCGGTGCTGTGGATGATGCGATCGCGGACGGCGACCAAACCGTAACCATCACGGCGACTGGTGCGGGATATGCCGCCGCCACAGACACCGTGATTGTGACAGACGATGAAGGCTCTGAGGCACTCACCGTCACTGTGGCTCCTATGTCAATCAGTGAACTCGGCGGAACAGCGATCGCCACCGTTCACAGAAACTCGGTCGCCACAGATGCACTGACGGTCATGCTGGCTAACGACGATCCTTCAGAAATCGACATTCCCACGTTCGTCGTCATCCCCGCCGGACAAGCCTCCGTCACCTTCACGATCACAGCCGTGGACGACGCGATCGTTGACGGCACACAGACCGCGACGATTACCGCCACAGCCACCGGCCATGACAGCGGCAGCGATGACATCGAAGTCACGGACGACGAAGTCGCCACACTCACGTTGGTGATCATGGATGCTGCCATCGACGAAAATGGCGGTGTCACCACGGCTGTCGTGACCCGCAATTCCGACACCAGCGGACCACTGGTTGTCACACTGCAAACCAGCGATGCCAGCGAAGCGGTGCCGCATCAGACAACAATCACCATACCGGCTGGCGTCACGGAATCCGCTCCCTTCTTCATCGACGCGGTCAACGATGTTTTGGCAGACGGCCTGCAAACCGCAACCATCACCGCGTCCGCGACTTCACATACAAACGGTTCAGATACGGTCGATGTGACGGACGACGAAGGAGGTGCCGCACTCAGCGTGTCCATTTCAGAAGTCACGATCAGTGAAAACGGAGGCACCGCCACAGCCACCGTCACCCGAAACACAGAGCCACTCGCTGACCTCACGGTCAACCTGACCAGCAACGATCTCGGCGAAGCCACCGTGCCCGCCAGTGTCGTGATTCCCACCGGACAAAACTCGGTCAGCTTCCAGATCACCGGGGTCGACGACAGCCTCGCGGACGGCACGCAGACAGTCACCATCACAGGCACAGCCGCTGGTTTTGCCGACGGAACGGACACAATCGATGTTTCGGACGATGAAGGCGTGGCCGGAGTGTCCGTCAGCATCGCTGATGCCTCGATCAGCGAAAACGGTGGAACCACAACAGGCACCGTCACACGCAACACACTCACGACAAACGATCTCACCGTGACTCTCACCACAGATGACTCGGGCGAAGCGACTGTCCCTGCCAGCGTGGTGATTCTTGCCGGCCAGACTTCGGCCACGTTCACCATCACAGCCGTGGACGACGCGCTTGTGGATGGCAGCCAAACCGTTGTGATCACCGCAGCTGCCACCGGACTGGCCAGTGGTACTGGCAGCGTGCAAGTCACGGATGATGAAGCGGCCACGCTGACGCTGTCGACCACAGATGCTTCGATCAGCGAAAATGGTGGCGTCACCATGGCGACGGTCACTCGTAATTCCGACACCACAGACGCCCTAACGGTCACCGTGACCTCAGGTGATTCCAGCGAAGCCACGGTCCCGACGACAATCGTGATTCTCGCCGGAGCCACAGACTCGGTCCCGTTTGCGATCACAGCCGTCAACGACACGGACGTCGATGGCACTCAGACCGTTAACATCACAGTCACCGCAGCCAATCACGCCGACGGTGTCGACACGGTTGACGTCACCGACGACGACGTGGCCCCGACGTTTAGCGTCATCAGCCCACAGGGCATCATCACGGATCTCCGCCCTCAGATTTCGTGGACTGCTGTCGATGACGCTGTATCGTATGATGTCTATCTGAATCTGGATGGAGCCGGAACAACCGTCTTCCGCCAACTGAATGTGGACAGCGGCACCACCACCATCACGCCTGATGTTGATCTGGAGTTCGCCCGATATCGAGTCTTCGTGTACGCGAACTTTGCCAGCGAACCACGATTAACCGCAACGCCGCATACCTTTATCGTCAGTGCCAGTCCGCAAAAATTGACACCAACGAGTTCACTCGACAGCAACACCCCCGAATTTTCGTGGAATCGACTGGCCGGTGCCACCAGCTACACACTGTACGTGAACGTACCCGGGAGTCCGGTGACATTCACAGTGAACGACGCCACACCAACAGCCACGTCGCCGTTGACCTTCACGCCAACCAACGCTCTGCCATCTGGGGACTACAAGTGGTGGATTCGAGGAATTCGGGAAAACGGATGGCAGGGAAGCTGGAGTACCCCCACCACATTCAGCACCGGCGGTCGCTCAAAAGTCACGTCGATCACGCCTGGTCAAACCGTGACATCCAGCACTCCACAACTGATATGGTCGACCGTGCCCGATGCCACCTCCTACGAAATCTATGTTTCGCGAGAAGGCACACCGGGCGCGTTGTTCCGAGATGCCGGGATCGCGGCCAATACGTATCCGTCACGTGTTCTGGAAAACGGCAACTACACCGTGTGGGTGCGAACCACCCGATCCAATGGCACGGCAGTCTGGGGATCGGGAGTCCCGTTCACAGTCAACGCCACCACGACCGGTCTGCAGACAATTCCGACAACTCCGACCGGACCCGGTTTCAACACAACGCCTGAATTTGTCTGGGAAGCCACAACAGGAGCCACCAGTTACGATATCTATCTGCACAACGGTGTCACATCAGAACTGCAAACCGGTCTCACAGGCACAACCTTCACACCCACCGCCCCGTTGGCCGCTGGTCCGTGGACGTGGTCGATTCGTCCCGTCGATGGAGCTGGCGTGGGAGCATGGAGCACTTCGGTCGCGTTCAATACCAGCGGCCGCAGCACACTGCTGACTCCCGCCACCCCAACAACAACGACACCCACATTCACTTGGCAACCGGTCACGGATGCTGTGCGGTATATCCTGCAGGTTGACAATGTGACCACTGGGACCAGTCGCGTCATTCGTGAAGACAATCTGACAGCCACAACGTTTACAGCCACAACACCGTTGGTCGCTGGCGACTATCGCGTGTGGGTGCGAGCCATCAGCAATTCCACGGACGGTGCGTGGAGTCAGCCGCTGAACTTCACCGTAGAGGTGACGCAACAGTTGCAGTCTGAATCGCCAACCACCCTGCTCGCTTCCGTTCGTCAGCAGCTAAGCAGCGTCGAAGCGGTCGAACCGGAAGTCGCGTTAGTGCCATCCGTGCCGCAACAGCAAGGCGACGTGGTTGAGCAGACTGCAGAAGTGTCCGAGCCACTGAATGCAGACGATCTGATGATTGCCATGCTGTCCTCAGGTCAGTGGCTGGAAGGCTAACCGCACGGCCTTCCGCTTGCGGACGTAACATCAGAAGTCGTCGTCACTGTCTCGGTGACGACGACTTTTTTATGCGCAACACCCGGCGAACCACCAATACCACACAGATGACATAAATCGCACACGCAATCAGCAGCGGATAGACCAACGCTGGAAACGCGATCAACAGGTTTTCGGCCAGCCAAGCCTGCGCAAAACACAGCGGAGCCATTCCGCAGCCGGTGGCCAGCATGACTTTCCAGACAGGAATTCGCGTCAACCCGGCGGCGTACGAAACCACGTCCGATGATGTCAGCGGATTCAGTCGCAGCACGAAGATCAACATCGCGCCGCGTGTTTCGATTTCTCGCTGAACGCTTTCCAGCTGGTCAGGCCCCAACAATCGAGTCAACCAATTATTGCTCAGTGATCGCGTGACAGCACAGGCAATTCCAGCACCCAGCACGTTACCAAGCAGCGACAACGTGCCGCCGAGTGCCGGGCCAAACACAATTCCGCCAGGAGCGTACAACATCAGCCCCGGAATCGGTGCCACAACGACTTCGACCACAACGAACAACACGTACACCAGCGGTGCGAATGCGCCGAAGCTCAGGAAGTACTGCTTCAGACGCTCAACGCGAGTCATGGCGTCGGCATCACCGCCGAACAGATCGTAAACGATCCCTTCGGCCTGCCATGACCAGCCAACAAGCAACAGCAACGCCAGCAGAACAACGATCGGCCATCGCCGGATCAGCGGATGAATCAAGGGAGTTTCAAGTGGCAATGTTCGGCCAAGCAAAAAGGTGAGACAAACAGCTCAGTCTACAGCTCAACAGAAAAGATGTCGCCTTGCCGCGTGGAGACACTCAGCTGACCGATACACAACCGTATTTTCCTCCTGCCTGCCGTGGATTTCTGAGAACTCGCCCTCCGGCTGAATGCCATCGAATCCAAGCAACGGGCACTCAATGAGCTCGAATTTCAACGAACCCTTGAGCCAAGGGTGGCGAACTGCACAGTGCAGTCTGCGGTACTGAACACACGTCGAACCGGCGGTCAATGCCATAGGTTCACCTTGCTGGGATCGTTCTTCCAGCCGAAGTGTTCCTGAAATTCGGTCGGCGATAGTGTCAGCAGGCGACCGTCTGAGTGAAGGGCCACCACAACCACGTGGTCTTCGATGTCGTCGGAACCGACAAACTGTCCGTCACTGCCCAACATCGCCCACGCATTGTTGAGCAGTTCCGGCATCAGCGTGCCCAGACGCCGTTTGCGTCGCAGATCATATCCGCTTATCCATGCCGCGCTATTGTCGCCCCCCAGAATTCGACGACCGTCGGCCAGCCAGTGCGGTGTTGTGAAGTAGCGGATGGAAATGACGGGTTTCGTTTCTCCAGCACCGAAGAGGTGAAACTCACGATAGCCGTCGTAAATTCCCAGAAGCTTGAAGTCCTTCGACCAAGCGGCGGTCTGACGATTACCACCCGGCACCTCGACCTGCCCGATTGAGGTAATTTGCCCCGTTTTTAGATCCAGCAGTTCGAAGCCAGTATCACCAGCCATGTAGCTTATCTGAGTATTGTTCTGTAGAAAACAAAAAGGTGCATCTGCCGCCGGTAACCCGATGGGTGCTCTCATCGGTTGGGACAAAGTCTTAAATTCTTTGATGCGTTCTCCGTCCTTCGCGTCCCAAACACTAATACTGCTAAAGGATGATCCGGTTGCCACTTTGGATCCGTCGTGTGACCATTGCACCCACCACAGCGGATCATCGTGAGTCAGCTTCAGTTCCTCGATGCCTGTTGATGCGTTCCATAGCCGACACGCTCCGTCTTCACCCACACTGGCTACACGTGAACCATCCGGCGACCATGCGGCTCGCCACACAATCGCTTGATGTCCTGTTAGATCTTTGGAAGTCTGTCCTGTGTCAGTGTCGACAAGGACCAGATTCCCCGACACCACGTCCCTGGACGACACGACTCGCAGCAGTTGCGAGCCCTTTGGTTGCCAGATCAGTTGAGTGACATTGGGAACCGACGGAAACTGCTTCAGCATCTGGCCGGTTTGCCCATCCCAAATACGCAGACGTCCGCTGCTTATGGCCGATGTGGCCACTCTCGTACCGTCCGAGTTTACGGCCGAGACCGTGCGTTTCGTTGCGGACATTCCGGCGAAAGGCAATTGTTTGCCGGTCGTAGCATCCAGACAACCGTTGCTGGTTAACAGTTGACGGCCATCAGCAGACCACGTGAAGCAATAGCTGACGGTCCAGGGGATCGTTCTGATTTCGGTCCAGTCCCCCGTCTTAAATAATCCCAGCCCAGTGGGCATGGTGACCGCCAGCTGCGTGCTGTCCGGGGAAAACTTAGCCATGCCGCCGCCTGGAAACGACTTGCGTTCCTGAAATGATCGAGTATCCAGAATGGTTGTGCTCGTGCTGTTGCTGAGCAAAATCCACTTGCCGTCTGACGACCAGTCCACCGCGGCACTGAGATGCCCGTCGATCTGTCGCAACAGCTTGAGAGATCCTGTTTGAAGAATCTGCGGCCCGCCGTCTTCCCGCCCGGCCACGAGACGACTTCCGTCCGGGGACACGGCAACTGAGCCGCAGTTAACGTTTGGAATATCGTCCTCGCGTCTCTGTCCCGTCCAAGGATCAATTTGTTCGACGCCTGTTTGGCTGCAATGGATGATTTGTTTGCCATCTGGCAGCCACGTCAGGTGCCCCGTCCAGTTCTTAACGTCGTGATACCGCAGCAGCTGTCCGCTGGCGACGTCCCAGATCGCCAGCAGGTCACGCGGTGAAGATGAAACGGAGGCGAGTGTTTTGCCATCGGGAGAAAACTTTACGGAGCCCACTGGATTCGCATGTCCGGGAAGTATCTTCTGCAGCTTCCACTCGCTGGACCATAACCGGATGGCACTATCATGGCCGCCGGTGGCGATCATTCCGTCGTCGCGAACATCAATGCTGCCAAATGCACCGCGGTGCCGGACCGGTTCAATGGACCAGCTGATGATATCGTTGACTTTGCCCGGACTGCTGACGGCGGCGAATTCTCCGAGCGGCTGCCCCGCACGCAGCGTGTTGTTGTATTTTGGCAGGTCGGCTTGGCGAGGCTGCATTCGTAGTCCCAGCGGTGCGAGGGCACCAGCGACACTCTTGGGGTCAGTGATCACGTCAGGTGCTTTGGGGACTGCTTCCAACATGTTCTTAGTCGTCGCACCGACAGCTTCCTTGACGGGATAGACGACTCCATCGGCCGTCAAACGCACGTCGGGTCGAGCCTTGCGGAACGCTTCGATTCCCGCAAGCGTGTATTGCCGTCGTGCCTCGGGATAGTTCGGTAAGGACGCCTTTTCTGGAAACGACAAGCTCAGCGTGGAAAGATGCTTCAGTTTCGACAACGCCAGCAGGTCTTGATCATTCAGAGATCCCTCGTTTCCGAAAAACTTGAGATCGCGAAGGCTCGTGATTTGGCAAATCGCTGCATAGCTCATACTCGTCGGTGGTGTATCGCCCACTCTATTAGTAAGTACTGACAATGATTGAAGCTTGCTATGTAGTGGCCGCAGACGCGAGATTGCTTCATCAGTCGGAAGCCCATAGGTTACGAGTCTCAGAACCTCAAACTTCGGCAAGTTCAGCAGTGTTGCGACGCCTGGGATCGTCAGTTGCTCCACGCTGCATCCGACGGAGCGAAGTCCTTGAAGGTCTCGAAGCGAATCCAGTGAACGACGAGTCTCTCCGAGACTGTAACCGACTTCAATGTCTTCGATTGCTGAGCACCGCTTTCCGAATAGTTTAAGGCCAGCATCCGAAATTTGTGTACTTCTGACCGCAAGATCTTTAAGTTTCGACAACGACGAAAACGCGCTCACCTCGGGATCGCTCAACTTTGAGCAGCCTTCGACATTGAGTGTCTCCAAATCCGGCCACTCTTTCAGCAGCAACCATAAGCGGTTGTCGAGCACCTCGTTATGTAGAATACGTATTTGCGTCAACGTCTTCACATCTCGCAACGCAGCCAGTCCATCAGCCGTGACGCTGGAACCGTAAGAAAAATAAAATCCGGTCAAGCGTCTGCAATCAGCAAGACGCTTGATCGTTGCATCATTCACATATCCGCAGTCAGCTTCAATTACATTGGTCAATGCACAGTTGCCATCTGGCAGAGTACGTTGTTGCGGCGTGATCTCCGTCGTTTCACCGTCCTCCGATTCAACAATGAGGCAACCATTTTTCAGATTCTCCGCCCACCACTCCGCCGCAGCCCGTTCGGCGGCGTAGTCCATCGCTATATCAGGTTTGGCGGTCGACATTTGCTTGTCAGCTTCGGCAGTCCTTTGGGACCCGGACTCGGGCGTAGCTTTTTCCACCCAGGCTCGCAGCGTCGTGCTGTCGCCCGCTTTGATCTCCAGCGGCTTCGCACCGAGATCGGTCGTCAGTTCCAGACCACCGGTCGTCTTGATTGTCAGCTTGTGATTGCCGGGATCGACTTTGAACGTCAACCGTTTATCCGTGCCGTCGGGTGAGAAGCTGACTTCCTTATCGTCGATCTCCACGGTGGCAACGTCCAGCGGGCCATCGAGTTCCACGACGACCGTGCCGTCTTTGCCCGTGAATCGGAAGATCAAAGCGCCCAGCAGGATCAACGCCGCTAATCCGCCTGCCAACAACAATTTTCGGTTGCCAAACAGGCCTCCACCAACGGTGGTTTGGGCCGCCGTTTTCGTCCGTTTCGTTTTCTGGCGGCGAGCCCGACGTTGCGACGGCAGCACGGGTTGCGGTTCGGTCTCGATGGCAAACGCTGGATTCGTTTCCGCAGCGGGTTCCTGCGATGCGGCGGCAGAAGCAGGTTGCGCGTCGGCTGGCTGCCCTTTGCCAGGCAGAACCGTCGCGGCAAAGGCCGATGATGTTGGACTGGTATCGGAAACCGGTTCCGCCGTGGCCACGACTTTTGACTGAACGGCTTTCCCTGCTGCCCGACCATCGGCAGACTCCGGGATGATGCCGGGCATGGCCGTGATCGACGAACCATCTGAATGCAAAGGCATTTCGACAGTGGCCGTCAGCGATGCCTGATCGCGATGATCCTGCAGCCACACATCCAAAGCCATCACAACGTCGCCGGTCGACTGATATCGATCGCCCGGCTGCTTCGCTAGCATCTTTTCAAACACGCTCTGCAGCAGCTCATCGTCGATCGGCAACGTGGGAATGACGGTCGTCTGATGAGCCATCACGCGCTTCATCATCGTGTCACCGGTATAGACCGGCGTGCCGGTGATCAGCAAATACAGTGTGCAGCCCAGACTGTAAATGTCGCTGCGATGATCGGCGGTTTTGGAATCCATGGCCTGTTCGGGTGACATGTAGTCCACCGTGCCCATCAGCATCCCGGTGCCCGTCAGTGCGGCCGCCTCGTCCGCGTCTCCGGCAACTTCATCAAACCGAGCCAGTCCCATGTCCAGAATTTTGACAACGCCGCTTTCGTCCAGCAGCAGGTTCGATGGCTTGATGTCTCGATGCACAACGTTCTGTTCATGAGCATACGCCAGTCCGATCGCCGCCTGCAGCACACAGTTGACCGCCTGAGCGACAGGCAGCGGGCCTGTTCGTTTGACCAGATTGCTGAGGTCCTCCCCACGGACATATTCCATCACCAGATAATGCGTTCCCCGAACTTCGTCGGCATCGTACGCGGTGACAATGTTCTGATGCGTCAGCCGAGCGGCCGCTTCGACCTCGCGATGAAATCGCAGCAGAGCGCCTTCATCCTTCACAAACTGCGGCGCCAGGATTTTCAGAGCCACTTCCCGCTTCATGCGTTTGTGGCGCGCCTTATAAACCTGCCCCATCCCGCCTTCGCCCAGCTTGTCCAGAATGACATAGCTGCCCATGACAAGATTCTTCGCCTTGCCACCGTACGCCAACTGAGCCTGAAACTTCGTCAGCTTCCCCTGCTTGACCAGCAGCTTCACCAGAGCCTTCGCGGGCAGGTGGTCATCCGTCAACCCTGACTGCTGACGTAGATCGGCAACTTCAGCAGCCGACACAATACCGCTTTTCTGCAGTTGAGCAACAAGCTCAGCGTTTGTGATTTCCATAACAAAGCTCGCATCGTGTAAACCGGAATCTCGCCATAGAAAGGGGCGAGATCGAGACCAAAGCCGGACGCGAAAACTTCAAAAACAGTAAATTGTGTTAGGTGTTCGTTCTCATTGTGGGCGATTCATCCGTCGACAAGATGAGAAGCCCATCTTCTGGCACAGAATTGGACGGCGGCTGATTAATCGTCCACAAACTGTAGCAGCAGACTGTTCAGCGACTGCCCGATCTGCCGTCTGACGTCACGACGATCACGAGAATCGATGCGGCCATCGCCGTTCAAATCCTCGAAGAGTCTGCGGTGTTCGTTGCGTGTGACGCTTCCATCGCCCGTGGCATCGCCCCATAATCGGAAGAATTCGTAGTGGGCATCATCCGCCTGGCCGTCACCGTCAAGGTCGAGTGAAATTCGATAAAATCCGTCACCGGCCGCACCTCGACCACCGATGCCGTTCTGTCCGAAGTCCAATCGCAGAGCATTCCCCAGCGACGAAGCAGAGAATCCTGTCACAGCCGATCCCGTACCTGCTGTGGGATTACTTGTATTGATGCCGAATCGTTCCAGTTCGACTCGACCGTTATTGAACAGGTCGAGTAAACCGGACGTATTTGAGAACAACACATCAACGTAGCGGACATAGGAACGCTGAGTCTGTCCCAGTTGGACATCAATTCCGGTTGCTTCAGTATTCGGCTGATCTGCAAAAGTGGCAGTCAGGGCGACATCGTTGGGTGAATCGGGAGCTGCTTCCTGATTCCCACGACCATCGACGCCACGAGTATAGAAACGATAGGTGTGTTCCGCGCCATCACGCAGTCCCTGATACGACAGCGTTCCGCTGTACTGCCCATTGCTAGCCGCTCCCGCATTGACCGGCGAACCTACAATCTGCTCAGGTGCCCCATCATCGAGGGAGACGTACGCCTCAAAATATCGCAGTCCGGATCCACCAGTGTCGGTGCCACTGAAGTCCAGACGGATTATGCCTGTCGCTTGTTCAGGAGTAGCCGTTTGCACTTCGGTCGCTGGCGCGTCCAGATCAAGAGTGTGCGTGTTTGTTTCGGCCGTCCCGCTGTCCAGCTCCACGTTGCCAGCCGCGTCGGTGGCAGTCGCTCTGAACCAGTATCGATGGTCACTCTGCGGCGTGTAAGTCACCTGCGTCTGAGTTGCCGGAACATCGTCTGCGAACAGAGCCCAGCTTCCGCTGTCGATGGCGACATAAACATCATAGGTAGCGACGCCTGACACCGGTTCTCCAACCGGACCGTTTGGATCGGTAAGATTGACATCCAGCGTGATCGAGTCGGACAACCATGTCAGTGGAAGTGGAGAAATGGTCGCTGTGGGAACCGTTTCATCTAGGTCCGTCACGGTAATCGCGAACGACTTCTCTAAGGTCAGTCCGCCGGAATCCATCGTCTGAACACGGATGGAGTAGCTGGACTGGCTTTCAAAGTCCAAGCTTTCTGCAGTCTGTAGTTCGTCACCCACGATGCTGAACGAATTGTTGTCGGTATCGCCCGCACCGGCAATCAGCGAGTATGAGAATGATTCTCCAGCATCAACATCTGTGGTGGAGAAGCTTCCCACCAAAGTTCCGGACGTCCTGTTCTCGGAAACACTGGCCGCATCAAGGGCCAACGCTGTCGGATTTTCATTGACATCAGACACGGTAATCGTGAACGCCTTCTCGAACATCAGGCCACCGGAATCCGTCGTCTGCACACGGATGGAGTAGCTGGCCTTCGTTTCAAAATCAAAACTGGCTGCCGTGCGCAGCTCATTCCCAACAATCGTGAAGAGGCTGTTGTCAGAATCTCCACTCCCGGCCACGAGTGCATAAGAGAACGAGTCACCAGTGTCTGGGTCGGCCGTGCTGAAAGTGCCAACCGTCGTGCCTGAAGGCAGGTTTTCGTTCACGGAACTTGCTGACACATTCAGATCGGTCGGCGATTGTCCACCCACCTCGATCGAGAAGACCACGATTGCCAAGAATCGTTCGTCCAGCGTTCCAATCGTCAGGTTTGCGGAATCAGAGCGCCCTACAATGTTTAATTGCACATTCGGATTCGTAAAGACAAGTGGTTCGAATTGGTGGGTTGGGCTGCGAAGTCTCACATGGCCGAATTCCAAGAGATCAGCGTCTTCCAGAATCATCTCGCCCGTAATCGTTCCTCCCAAAGAAATGGTGACGACATCGACATCACTGACTCTCAGCTCTTGCCTTTCAACGTTCTCCCACGAGACGCCGGGGCTGCTCTCGCCATCATGAGGGTGGAATTGACTCTGGCCGGTTCCGGATTCACCAAGAGCAATGTCGATCGCTGAAAATGTTCCGGCAACGACTTCAACTGAATCATTATCACTGCTGTGGCCGTTCAAGTGAAATGAATCGGAACGAAATGAGTTTTCAGAGAAGTCAATCGTGAGTTCATCACCGCGATTCGGAGTACCAGTGATCGACACCACGGCGTCGCTCGCATGTTCTCCCACGAACACGGTGTGTTCGTCTGCACCGACGACCAGCGTTGTGCTATCCACCAGGATGAGATGGTGAATTGTCTCACTTCCCGGCAGTATTGAAGCGTCAAAGTTGATCGGTTCATCGGATAAGATTCGAGCGGTCGCTCCCTGTGTTTCGAAGGCCGCATTGATCGGATCCGACAGAACCAACTGGAAATCCTTGTCCGGGTCGAGTTCTGCGTCGCCATAGATCGGAATCTGCACGATCCGATCCGAATTGTCACCTGCGACCCATGTCAGCGTCCCACTGACGACGTCATAGTCTCCATTCACCGCCCGGGCACTCTGGTCCTGCGTCAGGTAAGAAACCGTTACATCGGAGTCGTGCTCACGGCTCAGACTCACGACAAACTCTGCAAACGTGATTCCATCTGTCCCTTCCAGCACGGCGGTGTCACTTACTGAAATCAGAGGCGGAAGTATCACGTGAGGTTCTGCGGCCAGCAGTCTCTGGTTCAGTGCACTGCCCGTGAATTCCCCAATTACGTCGCCAGGGTTGGCGGACCCGCTCGCGAGTTCACGCAGGCGTGAGCCCGCCTGAACCTGGCCAACGATCTTGTGCTTCACCACTGCATCCAAAAATTCGTCGGGCGTTTCAAAGTCTGACAACTGCAAACCGAGTGCTTTGTCGGAGAGTCCGGCGATGACCATCACGGCAGTGTCGACAACTGCGTTTCCGGAAAATACCTCTGCTCCTGGAATCGCCAGTCCATTCGCCGTGCCCTGTAAAACGGATGCGATCACAGCGGACGACGTCAAATTAAGAATACTGCTGTCCGCGGCAATACGAGCGGCCAGTTCGTCGAAAATGGCGATTCCAAGGCGTTGCTCACTGACGATCTCTCCAGACAAGGCAGACAGAAAGGCACTTAGTTCCACCACTGTCGACTGCAGTGATGAAAGGGTTGCGTAGGCCTTGGCGGCCGTGGCGTCAGATGTGGTAGTGCCAACGATAAAATCGTCCTCAGCGATATCGACTCCCGACAAACCGAAAGCCTCCGCGACTCGCAGCATAGCAGATTCTGTCGAAAACCCATTTTCTCGAATGAGGCTGTCTGCCAGAGTCGTCAACGGCGTAATTGTCGAGACGCCAATCGGAGTACTGGACAACACCACGCGGGGCACGTTCAGCGACTGATCAACGCCGCCCGTCGAAATCAGACTCCCGTCACGGTAGTCGAGTGTCCCGTCGAGATTCGTGTCGAGCTGGTCGAAATCGAATTCACTGTAGGCTCCATCGGCATCGGTAATGGCGAATGCTTCACCAGGCTCATCTGAGTTTTGGAGGCCGTCACCATTGACGTCCACAAAATCGCGAAGACGGTTTGCGTTTGCATCAACGAAGACTTCTCCGCCTATGATTCGGCCATTATAGGTCGTCGTTGTGCATCCGTATCTGCTACCGAACCTGCCCCGTTTGCAGGTCGTAGTTTTATATCCGTCGTTGGCGGGAATTGAAAACCACTTGCGTCGTCCGGCCAAAGACTGATCTCTTGATGCATTCGTTACATTTCCCAGCTCCACCAACACGTCATCGTGCCACTCTGCCACAGAGTCATCGATCGCATAGAACGAGAAAGTCGCTTCTGTGCGTCCAGCAAGGATGACGATTCTTCCATTGGAAAGACCGTCAATTCGGGCACTCCGCCTGTCAAGGTGTGGGACGGCAAACGACACCTGAACAGTGATGTCGCGTTCGGAAACCACATTGCTGTAGACCTTGACGGATACGGAATTTCCTTCTCGGACTTGAACTGATGGCGAACTTGTTGCACTAGGAGAAAGAAAGGTGACAACTGGTGCAGAATCATTGTCCTGAATACGCGTCGATGCCGACCGATCGCGAAGAATTCCACTGGACGGATTTCTGATCGTCAGCGTCACGGTTTCATTGATCTCGTCTACGGAGTCTTCGAGGATGCCGACCGTAACGAGGACTGATGTACTGCCAGCCGGAATCACGACCTGCCGAATCGCGTTCGGCGACCTCAAAATGTAGTCGCGTCCAACGCCCTCACTGGCCGTGCCGGACAACGTAAATGGCACCGTCACAGCGGTATGAGTCGCTGCGCTCAATTCGATTCTGAATTGAATATCTGTTCTGACTTCGTTGGTCCAGTTCTGTAGCTCAACGACACTAATCAGAGGTTCATCATCAAGAATTGAGACGGTCACTGTCGAATGCTCCGACAGATTGGCATTAGCAGAGGGGCTTCCGAGGGAAATGGTGGCCCGTTCCGTCACCTCATTCTGTCCGTCGTTGAAAATCGAGATTGAACGAGTCACGGTCGTTTCACCCGGTTGAAATACCAGCGGTGACAAGTCGAGATCGTAGTCAGCACCGGCGGATCGCGTCGCATAGCCTGTCTGCCCACTGCTGGAAGCGATCAACGGGACGGAAACCACATCTGCGGCAGCGTATGGAATCGTTGCGGTAAGAGTTACCGTACCCACATTCTCCCAGACCGAATTCTGAGAAACCGAAAGACTCACCTCGCGCCCATCATCGTCGATGACCTGCAACTCCGAAAGTGACTGAGCGCCAACTTCATACTCTCCGTTTGTATTGGGAAGGATTCGAAAGACGCCCGATTCGGTTGGCTCAATCGTCTCGTCATTCAGCAGTGTTACTAACAATGAGGCGTGGGTCGCCCCGACCTCAAACACGAGTTCCCGCGACGGAATTGTAAAATCCACTCCGTCTTGCAGGTCTCCTGCCAGCGCTAATGGAACAACGATTTGCTGAAGGGCTGGCTCCGAAAGCATAGCATTCAGCGTTACGAGCCCCGACTCTTCTCCCGCTTGAATTGTTGTCGCACCGAATTGAACGGCTGGCGCGTCGTTCTGATGAATCACAAACGACTTAGAGATGTTCCCTTGTCCGGTGGTCGCCAAGGTGGCACCGCTGGGTTCCAATAATGTGAAGACCATGCTTTCCGCGAGTTCAGCTTCGTTATCGTCCACAACGAAAATGGGGAAGTTGGCCACCGTTTGTCCCGGGGCGAAGACAACCG
>JBDNHJ010000188.1:0-16544 GCA_041688835.1 Fuerstiella sp. | reverse complement strand
ATTGGTCGCCGTACTGCCCACCCCCACGCTGTACGTCACCACCGTATCGGTCGAACTGACGGCACTCTGCGTGACGGTGAATTTTCCGGAACCGGTTCCCGCTTCAGTGGCGTCGCTGGTACTGACGATACTCACCAAAGCATTGTCGTTGTCCAGAATCGTGACCGTCGCCGTATCGTTGGGAGCGGCGGCAATGTCGAAGTCTGGATCGTCGGTCGCGTCGAGCGTGACGATGACCGACTCGTCCAGTTCCACGAGATTCTCGTCAACGACATCCACGTCGATCGTGGCGGAATTCTGGCCGGCTAGGATCGTGACGGTCCCGGACAGTGCTGTGTAGTCGGCGGCTGTCGCCGTGCCGGTGAAGGTGTAATCGACGTCCAGGCCGCCGGTCGGAGCGACAATTCCGGCAGGCAGCGAGACGGTAAACTGGCCGTCGTCACTCGGCTCGGCCGCGTCGGCGTCGTTGGCCGTTATCGAAACGTCATACTGCACGTCGTCCACCGTCACGGTCATAATTGCCGTGTCGGTTTCTCCAGCATCGTCTTTGACTTCAACTTCGACCAGGTAGATGTTGTCGTCGGCCGTGCCGCCAAGGTCGGTGGGGTTCTCGAAATCGGGTGCGGCGATGAACGTCAGCACGCCACCCGTGGTGATGGCAAATTTCGCATCGTCCGCACCGTTTCCGGTGATGGCAAACGTTTGCGTGTCTGTGGGCAGGTCGTCATCGGTCGCAATGACTGTACCGACGGTCGTCTGGTTTTCGGCAGCAGCGAAGCTTTGAGCGGCAATCACCGGCGGCGCGTTGAGTACCACCGTCACTTCGAACGTGTCAACATGCGTTGCGGTGTCGTCATCGTTGACAGTCACCGTGACCGTGAATGTCCCTTCGACGGCGTAGGTGTGGCTCAGGTTGAATTCTTTGGTGATTTGATTGATCGACAGCGAAAAATCGGTTGCAGAGTCGCCGTAATTGACGGTTCCCGTCCAGACGTCCGCTCCTGGATCGATGATGGTAATCGGCCCACGGCTGAAGACGCCCGCTTGTGGGTGGAGCAGTGTCGCGTCCGGGCCGGCATTGGCTGTCGGTCCGACGTTCTGTACATTCACCTGAGTCGTCACCACGGCTTCATTGCCCGCTACATCCACGGCACGCAGAAGAACGTCGTGAGTACTGGGACCGTCCAGCCCCGTGAACGTGGCCGGGTTGCCGTCATTGAACAGATTGTCGCCGTCCACCGCCCATGCAATCTGTGCAAGGCCGGACAAGCCATCCGATGAAGCGGTCCCGTCCAGAAGAATCGAACTACCTTCGTTCACTGTAAACGGTCCGGAGTGAACGGCAAGCGGCGCCGTCTTGTCGATGCGGATCGTCAGGGTCTGCAGATCTTCAGCGTTCTGCGCGAAGTCGAAGGCCTGCACGCGGATTGTGTGGACTCCTTCGTCTGAGAACGAAACTGTCTGCGTGTCGCCCAGCGGTGTCTGGAACGTACCACCGTCCACGGAATAGCGCAGGTACGCTACTCCGCTGCCTCCCGCATTGTCGGTTGCGGTCAAAACAACATCCACATCAGAATTGTTCCACCCGGCCGCGTTTGCTGCCACCGAAGGCGTGGCCACTGTTGTGGGGGCGATCGGATCGGCCGATGTCACAACCAGGTTGCGACTGATCAGGTTGTCACCTTCGTTAGCCTCGGCAATCAGGTGACCCGGATCGACGATCACTTGAATCAGCCGCTGTCCGACCCGTCCAGTTGTGTCAAACGGGACACTCACAACAGTGCTTGCACCAATCGCAAGTCCTGTAACTGTGACCTGACCGATCTGCTGCGACCCATCCAGTATTCGGACAAGAAATTCTCCTGCTGCTGCATCACCATCGTTGCTGACCGTTGCTGAAACCGTAACAACATTGCCCTCAGCGGGGGATTCGTGCGAGAACGTGATTCCTGATGGAAGAAGGTCTGGATGATCACCAACCAGAAACTGCAGGAAGCCGCGGTTGTTGTCTTCATCCGATTCTCCGATCAGGTTGTTCTGGTCGACGATGATCTCCAGCAGATGGAATCCATCCCCGGTAGGTGTTACGAAGTTGAACGTCCAGTCAGCGACAGCTCCCGAATTAATGGTTGTCGGACTGCTGCTGGCGCTGCCGATGATGTTGCCGTCAATTCGCAGTTCGGCCGTGACACCCGTCGCGGTCGCAAGATCAATGTTGCGAATCGGAACGGAAACGGTGACCGTCTCGCCAGCGCCGGGATTGGGATCGGAAAGACCAATCTCACTGCCGATGATTCTGAGGTCCGACAGTGGAGTCGCAAGGACCTGCAGAGTTTTTGAAGCCGAATTATTGGTTTCCGACAATTCACCAATTTCGGACGCTGCGTCCAACACAACGCTGACTTCGTGGCCACCGACGACGCTGAACGATGTCTGAAGTGAAACGATTGTCGAACTGCCGGCTGCGAGTCCCGAGACACGCACTGTGCCGAAGGCGACGCCGTCACTGCGGAATTCCGCGTCGAAGTCGCCCGAGTCCAGTTCGCCATTGTTGCTGACGCTCATCGACACATCGAATGTCTCGTTGGCGACGGGTGTGTTATTCGAAAGCGTAATGACCGAAGCTTCCAGGTCCGGTGCGGGATCGTGAACCGTGATGGTCTCAATTCGAATGTTGTTCGTTTCATCGGTCTCGGCAACGTTGTTGTCAGGATCAACCACCACCGAAACGTCGCGTAGACCGGCCACGGGAAGAATTGCCTGTATCGAAACAAATTCCGTGCCGCCATCGCCTGCGATCAACGGAATCACCGCAGCCCCGAGCGGATTGCCGCTGTCAAAGAAGCGGACAACGACGTTGCTGGCTGCGGTACCGCCGGCGTTTCGCACTATGGCGGTCAGCGTTACGGTGTCAGTGGTGGCTGGTGTGGTGTCTGAGAATAAAATGTCCAGCGGTGACAGGTCCGGAACATTGTCAAGCACCGTGATCGTCCGCGTGCCGACGTTGTTGCCTTCGTTGGTTTCCACCGTCAAATCATCTTCATCGACGATGGCGGTGATTACATGAGCCCCCACCGTGGTAAATGTATGCGAGAACGAAACGACGGCAGAAGCCTGTGAGGTCAGTCCGGTGACAGACTGTGTACCGATCAGCGTACCACCGTCGTAAAACCGCACGTTTGTCACACCGCCAAAATCATCCCCGCCCACGTTGTAGACTCGAGCACTGAGCGTGACGGCTGAGTTGATGACCGGAGTGAAGTCTGAGGAACCGACGTGCGTATTGTTCGTGAAGAAGTCGACGCCGCCAGCGGGAGCCGTCACGGTAAACGGCAACGCCAGAGGCGATTCGGTCGTCACATCAGACACAACCACATTTGCCACGTAGTTCCCCGGAACGACAGGAGAATCAAACGTCAGCGTGAAGTCGCCGTTGCTGTTAGTAAAGACAGTTCCGCTGATGAGTGTTCCGGAAACGCTGAGTGTGGTCAGCCCACCGGCCACGACTCCCGCAGGATTCAGGCCGGCCAGCCAGGATGCGGTCCCGCTGGCTGTCATTTGCGATGCCGGGCTGACGCTGGTCAGTGACAACGAGCCATTAATATCCATCACGTTGTTCACTCCGCTGTCGACGATCAAGGATCGAGTAGCGATGTTGTCGAGTTCCGTGATTTCCGGGATGACATTGTTCGGATCGACATGCAGACGAAGGACGTGAACTCCGGAGGTCGTCAGATCGATGTTTGTCGTCACGATTGCGGAACTTCCGGCTGGAATCAGCGGTACCACGGTATCAGTCAGGATGATCTCGTCGCCATCGGGTTCTACCAGTGCAAGGCGAACGGGGACATTGATCGCGTCGTAGAGACCGCTATTGTGAACCTGGCTGCTGACGGACACTGTCTGACCGACGCTCGGATGATCGTCGCTAAGGTCAATGCCGGTGACGTTGACGTCAAACCCACCACTGACGATTAGCACCTGCCCGGTGGTTGTGCTGGTGTTTCCAGCGAGGTCAACGGCAGCCACTTCAATCGTGACCTGCCCCAGACCTTCGTCACCGGTCAGCAGTCGACTGTACATCGTCTGGCTGATGCGTGTTGCCGGTTGCCCGCCGATCAGAACTTCTGTGCTGTCGCTGAGTGCTTCGGACGTGTTGAATGTTACGGCCAGCAGTGTTCCCACGTCTGCCGGAGCATGGCCGGGGACGATCGCTGTAATGACGGGCGCTGTGAAATCGAGTTCCGTGGATTCGGTTTCGGTGCCGACACCTCCGTCCAGGCTGGTGGTCGTCATGACGACATCCACAAGCCCTTCCGTTTCAGTTCCGGCAACCGTATACGTGAACGTATAGAGCGAGCCGTTCTGAGCGGACAGCGCGGCGGAATTGCCAGCCACGGTCACGTCCGGCGTGTTCAGCAGCGGCACGTCGACTTCGAACGTAATGGACAGCACATCTCCGGCCTTGGCCGGATCCGGTCCGACGTCTACGTTGGTGAGTACAGGAACGGTCTGACACTGCTGTCCTGAATCCGGCGTGTTTCCGGCATTCAACGTCATGGAACTAAGATCAAACGCCGCCGCCAGATACAGACCGTTTCCCAGGTCGAGCCCGGTCTTCGTCAGGAAGTCACAGACGCGGTGTCCGAAGCTAAACGCCAGGATTTGATCTCCGACCGTCGGTGAGTAAGTGGCAGCCACGCTAACGGCCAGATTTCCGTCCAGTGTCGCTGTTCCGGTCACCACGAAATGATCGCTGTCAACGCCCGCGACGGTGCCACCAACGTTGATAGCGACGACTCCGTTCACGCGATTTTCGAAATCTCCGTCAATCGTCAGAACGCCGACGCTGTCTCCAGCCTGAACTCGCCCTAATGTGTTCACGACATCGGCAGCCACGGTGCCGTCACCAGTCAATGTTGTCCCGGACAATAGTTGGAGTCGACCTCCATCAAGCCGTCCATCGTCAAATGCACGCATATAGACACGCTGAATATCAGTCTGAACACTGAGTGAACCAACATTGACAACGCCCTCACGACCGGACGTCACCGAAGAGCCTCGAAATATGTTCCCATGGTTCCACGTCTGCAGAACCGGCATGTTCACCGTGCTGCTGTTTCCGGCACCGTCCGTATCGAATGCAGAAACATTCACAGATCCTGTTGTGATATTCAGCAGTGCCGGCAGATTGACCACGCCACCTGTCCGTGCCCTGAAGGCGACGTCTCCGTGCCGTCGCGTACCGTCAGCAACCGTCACCGCCGGAAACTCAAGCCGACTACCTGCCCCGTCGGCAAGAATCACCGACGCGGAATCCGTCGTCCCGCCGATTCTCGTGAGCGCCGGGAACGTCAAAATGTTGCCGCCGGTCGCCAGCAAACTCACGTTGATGACTGTTTCCAACGAATCAACGTTGACAGCTCCGCCATTACCCCAGGTCAATGAGGACGACCTAAACTGGTTGCCATCTGTCCAGGTTTGCAGACTGGACAGATCAATCACACTTCCCACATCGAGGGCCGATATTGCTGTCGTGCCGTTAACGTTGTCGATCACGGAGGACATGTCAATGACGCCGCCGTTTCGTGCCCTGATGTCTGTTTGTCCGTGTCGGTTTGTGCCGTCCATTGTTGTCAACGATGGAAATTCAATACGACTGTTGGCACCATCCGCCAAAACGAGTGCCGACGTGTCGCCGCCGCCCCGCATGGCATTCAATGCGGGGAAGACCAGCGTATCGCCGGTGTTCGCAACGATACCGACGCTGCTGATGGTGTGCAGTGAGTCGACATTCACGGTACCGCCATTTCCCCAGGTTATTGACGAATGACGAAACTGATTGCCGTCAGTCCATGTTTGCAGGCCCGACAGATCAATCACACTGCCTGCGTCGAAGACCGATATCGATGTCGTGCCATTAAGGTTGTCAGTCACGGATGACATATCGATGGCACCACCGTTGCGTGCTCTGATGTCTGTTTGTCCGTGTCGGTTCGTGCCGTCCATTGTTGTCAACAATGGAAATTCAATGCGACTGTTCGCTCCGTCTGCCAGAAGCAGCGAGGTCGTGTCAGTACCGGCACCCATATGGGTTACCGCGGGTAAGATCAATGTGTCGCCGGTGTTCGCTGTCACGCCGACACTGCTGACGGTATGCAGAGAATTCACGTTCACAATTCCGCCATTGCCCCACGTGACGGACGAAGATCTCCACCGGTTCGCATCCGACCACGTCTGCAGGTTCGAGACATCCACAAAGCTGCCTGCGTCTTTAGCGCTGATTTCCGTTGTGCCTGATGGAATAGTGATCAGCCCGCTGAGATCAATATTTCCGCCATTCGTGGCCTTAATCGCCACTCGGCCGTGCCGACCGACACCAGTCAGAGACGTGATGCTTGTAAGCAGCAACTGACTACCACTGCCATTAGCGAGCAGGTTGACGTCTCCGTCAGTGGCACCTGAGTAGCCGGTCGCGTTTGGCAAGTCGATCGTGCCGCCATTGTTGGCCAACAAGTTGGTTTTACCCAGCGTGGTCGGTCCGGTCGCCCGAAACACTGCCTCGGTTCCGACGGCGGTAAGAGTCGTGTTGGTTCCTGTGGAAAATGCTCCGCGGACCTCCGACGCTGCCGTGACCTTCAACGACCCACTGGCAAGAATCAATGACTCTTCACTGGTGAGTGAACGAAGAGTCGGATTGCTTCCGGCAAGCCTAACCGTGATGTCGCCCGAAACATTGATCACCACGTCGTCCGTCGCTCCCGGAAGGACATCGCCGCTCCAGTTCAGAGGATTGGTCCACTCGAAATCGCCGCCACCGCCGTCCCACGCCACGGCCGCCAGCAGAGTGCGAGCTTCCAGAGATTCGAACTGGGGAGCGGTGGGACCGCGCTGCGATCGTCGCGACGATCCGATTCCTCGGCGAATCCTATGATCCCGGGTGAACTGTGGCACAAATCGTCGCAGGAATTCTGTGAGAGCCATCGTTGATCCTTTTGCAGACAGGTAATAGGCAACTGTGCCCCGAACTGTTGTTAATAAACAGTCGCCTATTCTGCTAACGATCAACGTCACACAAAATTTACATTTTGGAGAACGGGTCCACTATTGCGATGTCATGACGCCCTGCGTAGAAACATTCGTTCAGCAACTCGTTCAGTAGTCGACATGGCAGTCCGGGTGGACGGATCGATACTGTTTGATTGCGGCCGCTGAAATCTGTGTCCCGCGCACATCCAGTTCGTCAAGGCTCAGAGAGGACAGCTTCTTAAGATGCTCATCACCAAGCCGCAGATTCTGACAATTTAGCCTTGCTAGTAACCGGCAGTCCGCCAACGCGGCAATCTGTGTTCCCGTTACCTGCGTATACGACAGATTCAGTGAAACCAGCGCCGGATATTCTGCAAGGATTGGCAGTGACTCATCGGTGACCGCCGTGCTCCCCAAAAACAAACCTCGCAAATGCGGAAAGCCCTTCAGCAGTCGTACAGACTCATCTGTCACTTGTGAATAAGACAGATCCAGAACCAACAGCGAATCATGATAGGCGGATAAGGCAGCCACACCCCGATCGGTCACCTGACCATTGATATACAGCCACTTCATCTTCCAGCGAGGATTCAGCTGAAACATCAAATCGTCAGACGTGCTGCGGGCATACGAAGACAGCCCCTGCAAAGAATGCAGTTTTCTCAGCTCCTGTATTTCAAAGCTGGACAATTCCTTCTGCGACAGGTCAATCACCTGAATGAGAAACGGATCTTCCGGGAGCTCATCCAGGGAATTTACGCGCCGGCCACTCCAACCATCGTCCGTCCGGAAATTCATAGTCATCGCACCTCCGCTGCCCAGCACCCAGCGTGCGACTCGTCTTTCCGTGTCGAAGATATCGGTTGCAATGTCGGATGCCGGTATCCCGCCCGTTACATCAGATTCAAACCCCGAGTCCAGCTCCATCGCCCGCATTTCAGTCGACAGTTCAAGGCCTTTCTGCGGAGCTGAAGTCTGTTCTCGCCGTGGCAAAAGTCCACTACTGTTGAGGCTGACGACGACCGCCACGGCCAGAATTGAACCGACAATCAACAGCGATCGACGAGCGGACATGAGTTGCTCGACGATCGTCGGAGTCTTTGACGCAGAACGACCGCCGGACGTTTCTCGTCGTGTTGTACTTGTCGGCGACGTTCCAAAGGCCGTTGCCGCGATCGCGGCTGGGTCAGGAATGCCAAACAGTTCGGCCAGTCGTTCCGCAACGGTTGTCGCAGAACTCAAACGCTGCTCACGATCCTTAACGATCATGTCCTGAATCAATTTCTGCAGTTGACGACGAACGCCAGGATTAGCGGACTCCACGCCTTCAGCATCCCCGGATTCCTCCCACTGCAACAAGCGCTGCAGCGTGCGTCCCAGACTGTAGATGTCAGAACGCTGGTCGATGTCAGGCAGGCCCAGAACCTGTTCGGGAGACATAAACCGTTCGGTCCCAACTGCGCACAGTGGGCCGGTTAAATCCGAACCTTCATCGACCAGTCGAGCCAGACCGAGGTCCAGCAGTTTCACCGTCCCGTGTCGCGTCAACATGATGTTGGATGGCTTGATATCCCGGTGGACGATTCCGGCGTCGTGCAGAGCGGCCAATCCAAGGGCGACCTGCCGGACCAGCTCACCACAGATGTACGTTTCAAGTGATCTGTTCTGTTGCAACAATTGCTTCAGGTTAATCCCGTCGACCAGTTCCATGGCCAAGTAGACCAGACCATCCTGAATGTCACCATCATAGGCACAGACAACGTTGGGGTGTGCTAGTGCGGCCAACGCCTGCATTTCCCGATGGAATCGTTCGACGGCGTTTGGCATCATCGAACGATCCTGTTTCAGCAGCTTCAACGCCACCTTGCGATTCAGGACAACCTGGCGGGCGATGTACACGTCACCCATACCGCCGGAACCGAGTCGATCGATAATCCTGTAAGGGCCAACCTGCTGCTGTCGGCGATTCGCATCCTCAGCGGCTTCAGCTTCAACGGGCCGTTGCCGACCAATTCGCTGAATCTCAACGGTCAGTTCGGCACGGGGAGACTTTGTTTCTGCATCAGCCGACTGATCCAGAAACTTGGACAACAGGTCATCCAGTTGGGCGTGCTGCCGCACGGTTGCGTCCCAGTCGGGCTCTGAAGCCTCGCTATCGGAGAAGTTTTCCGGATTCGCGGTCATTTGAGAACCTGTTCAGGAGGGAACATTCGATCGGGTGTTGCTGTCTCGATTCACACCACTTAACGATTTTGTATCACACCGACGCTTGTCTCGGCTGTTTCCGTTTTCGTGACGTACCGATCGCTTCGACAGATCTCCTGCCTGTCACATCGCGGATTCCTGGTCGTGGACGATCATTCGGCCGTCATCGTCGACCTCCACATTTTCCCGTTGCAGTTGCAGAATGCATTCCTGACGAATCTTTTGAAAGACGCGATTCGCCGTTGTCGAGACGTTGGTGGTACTCATCCCCAGAATTTCCCCGATCTCAGCATGTGGCATTCGAGCGAATCGAACCAGCCGAAAACACTCCCAGGCACGGTCCGAGCATTCGTTTTCGACGATTCCCTGAGCGCGCCAGAGGGCCAGCCAGATGGGCGAGGGTACCGCGGCATCGTTGGAGTCTGACGCCTCGGGAGCCGCCAGCAGGTCCGCTGCCGATCCAAGATCCTGCGGTTCGCGGCCGCGGCGTTTCAAAAAGTCCAGCGTCGAATTTTGCGTAATGCGATTGATCCAGGCGCCCAGACTCTGCCCCGAGCCATTCCGAGAAAAATCTTCCAGCCGCAACCAGACCTTCCGAAAAACGTCGATCGTAATATCTTCCGCGTCCGCCAAGCGGATTCCAAAGCGTAGCGTCTGCCGGTAGATTCGGCTGGAGTACCGCGTCCAAATGTCGCGCCAGGCCTCTTCATCTCCGGCCCGCGCTTTCAGTAGAGTTGCCGACGAAACTGTGCTGTCGCTCTCCGTCATGTTGTCCCTAGTCAGGAAGGCCCCGAAACTGGTCCCTGCCAACGTTCGACGCATCATTTTGAAATTCACAAAACATATTTACGTTGATGTCGGCCCCGCCGAGGGCTCACATTGTCTTGCCTTCTGCGGTTATGTTTCCAGCCGCCCGATAATGCGAATTGGGGTAATTCAAAGCGGCTCTTCCGGACATCTTACCATTTACATTGCAGCGTACAAATCCACGGTGTTGCAGAAGCTGATTATGCGACTCGAGGCCGGATGCTCGCACAATTGCACGCCACAGCTCGGATTTCTGGTTGTCACGCTAACGTCGAGCGACACATTGGCGGCCACAACACCCGCCACAGTAACGATTAGTGCCATGCAGATTTCCGCCGCGTTCACGATTCTCGGTGTTGATGACCTGATCGTTGACGTCACGCAGTCCACGTCCCGAACTGCAAGGACAGCGGGCTATCTTGTTGATTCCGCATCACTGGATCTCACTGATGACGATTTGCCGGGCTTCATGCCGGCTGAAACTCTGTTCCACCCCGGAGAGTATCGGCTGATTTCGGGGAAAGTCGATGCTCGCCTGGGACGCGTTACCAGCGACGTGTGGCGGTCGTGTCCCCGCAAAATCCGACCGCTATGCAATCGACATGGAGGTCGCTGCCACATCCGTATCGGCGGCACCCGCTTCTATCACATCCACCGAACTCAGTTTCGGAAACTCAACCGTGGCGCACTCTCTGTCCCTGTCGTTAAATCATGGCGTACCAATGAAGCCCGCGCCCGCGCCGAAGTCGTACCCTAAATGACCAAGGTATAACCGTGTTAAGTCAGTCACCTGCGACCTGACATACGTTGGTTTGATCGCTCAGCAAATTGGCCGATTCTGCCCGCTCAGTCGCAGCAGGTCAAATCCGGTCCTGATTCGCAGAAAACGTATGACTTGACGGCACGCATTTCGTGCGTCATCAAACGTATGAGTTTCCAGGAACAGAGCGATCAAAGGGGTAAGCGTCCGAGAAAGCCATACTTGCAGTGGTGCGTACTCTGAGATTTTGAACTGGAATCTCAGAGGGAGTGAATTGATGGGTCGACCACCGTGTGGGCTGGATGAATATCTGGAGTGGCAGGAGCGGCTGAAGAGTCAGCAGGACAGCGGACTGAGTATCGACGTGTTCTGTCTGCAGGAAGGCATTTCGAAATCGACGTTCTATCGCTGGACCAGAGCGTTGAAAGACGGTATCCCCGAACCGATGCTCGACGAGCAGGCAGATCGTGAACAGGCGGAATCCGGTGGCGGTCACTTTCTTCCGATCACGATCAAAGCTTCGCCTGTTGAAGTGGAACTGCCGAACGGCACAAAACTTCGACTGCCTGTTGGCGTGGGACAGGTCGTTTTGATCGAAGTCATTCGAGCGGCCGGTGCCCTTCGTCCATGGAAGGCGCCTAACTCATGAAAGACGTAAGCGACATTCGCATCTTCCTGTGCACGACACCGACGAACATGTGCTACAGCTTTGACAGTTTGATGGGCCAGGCACAGCAGATTTTCAAACAGGATCCGTTGTCGGGACATCTGTTTCTGTTCTTCAACCGCAGTCGCGATCGTATCAAGATCCTGTTTTGGGACCGAGATGGATTTTGTATCTGGTACAAACGACTTGAGCGTGGGATCTTTCAGATTCCCCGCGCAGAGGACGGCGAACAGGCGCTGGAACTGACGTACGATCAGCTGACGAAACTGCTCGGCGGCATCGATCTTTACACGGGCAGAAAACGCCGACGCTATCGCCCGCCGAGTTTGCGAAAAACCTCTAATTCTGTTCGAACTGACCTGGCGTAACTCAGCGCTGCGGATAAAACTCTCGGCGTTATGGAGACCGCCGACTTTCTTCCGACTGATCTTGTCGAATGCCAGCAACTGTTGCTGGCTGCGTGGCAGCAGTCCGTACAACTGAAGAAACAGATCGCGACTTCTGAACAACAAGCGACCACGGCTGAGCAGCAGGCCACTGAACTGAACCGCGTGCTGGATGCCACTTCGGATTCGTATCAGGAACTGCGGCAGCAGCATACTGCCACACTGGAAGAACTGGCGTGGTACAAGCGATGGGTTCATGGCCGCCGCAGTGAGCGAATTGGTGAAGCGGAGGGGCAGCAACATTTGTTTGATCTGACTCTGGCAGGCGACGCCGCCGTTCCGAGTCCTGAGGAATCCCCTGAACCGATGCCACAGGTCACTCGTCGTACACGCTGTCAGCGTCGAGAACTGGACCTGTCTCGTCTGCCACACATTCGCCATGAATCGGATCTTCCCGACGAAGAGAAGACCTGTGCCTGCTGCAGCCGCGCCAAGGATCGCATCGGCGAAGACATCACAAAGATTCTGGAGTTCGTTCCGTCAAGGCTGGAAGTGCACGAACACGTTCGTCCGAAGTATGCCTGCCGGTACTGCAAAGACGGAGTCTCCAGTCCACCGCCACCGGAACGACCGGAGCATTGAACAACCTGACTCTTCTTACGGTCAGTGGACTATTCGTGGTCTATGAAGAAATCATCGGTTGGATGATCGTCGTGACCAACACAATGATTGAACCCTGCGGCGTTAGCGAACCGGCATCATTGTGGGGTAGACTAACGGTGTGTCTTCAATGCATCTTCGTTAGCCTGTTGAACTCCAATGAATTACACCCCACTGGCCCTGCTTTTCTTCGTCTTCGGGACTGCCTGTCCGGCTCCGGCCGAGCATGCGGATTGGGCGGAGGGTTCCAAGCCGCACAACGCTGGTGCCAATCGCGAATACTACAACGGTGGTGCGATCCTGCCCTGGAAACACTTCCTGGGTGATTGGCGCGACGCAAATAATAATGAGCAAGGCGATGCAGCCTATGCGGTTACCAAAGTCGTCGATGACGATACTCCCAAACCGGTTCGCTGGGATGTCACCACTTTGGTGAAGGAGTGAGTCCGTGGAAAGCATCCGAATCAGGGCATGTTTCTGCGGATCACCGACGGCCGTGGCCCGATCATGTTTGGCAGTCGCGAAAGTCCGGACGTCACACTCCATCCCAAACTGGAGCTGATTGGCAAAGCAGGGGCCCTCAGCTTTGATGCGGTTGCAGATAGTTATCTCCCCAAATCAACTTACCGCAGTCAGGGCCAGAATAAAGAGCTACGGGTCTCGGCCGCGCCGGATCACCTTCTCATTCGATTCGATCTGAAGCAAGCAGCGAAACTTGGGTCGATATCGAAGGGCACGTTGGTGCTTCAAACTACGAAACAATTTGGTTCAGCTGGCATTGGTGTTTTTCGTTGCCGACAGGGGCATGACGAACCGACGTCGTTGCCAGTCCTGGGTATTGCGGCACGGCACGAGAACGATCGCGGCATCGCCGAAGACCCCGAAGAGATTAACTTTTGGTACTATTTGCGTTTGGCGAATGACTGGAATCAAACTGTCCAGGGCGGAAAGCTACCAAGAATCAGTGGAACGTATGGCCGAGCAGGATGGGGTGAACGCAAGAGCAACGGCGCGAATGGCTGGTCGGCGCGCGGGCTGTTCAGGATGACCGTTCCGGCAGGAAGCCCATTGGAGGGAAGACCTCCGATTGGGTTCTACTGTTATCATGCTGACATGAAAGGTGTGTACGGAACGAATTGGGTTTGGAGCAAAGACTATCGCGGATACCTGGAAACGAATCGATGGTACGCGATCGAACAATACTGTCGACTGAACACTTCCGTTGAAAAGAACGGAGTCCTGCGTGCTTGGGGCGATGGCCACCTGACATTCGAGAAAACTGATGTCCGTTTTCGTCTTACGGACGAGCTCAGGATCGAGCCGGTTTGGATGAATGTCCTACCACGGGGGCAATCCCATCCCTCCATGACCAGCACGTATTCATCGACAACGTGGTGATCGCAACCAAATATATCGGTCCAATGCTGGATCCATCACAATGAACATGAACGCATGAGTTGGGCGTTCGAATCACGCCACAGGAAACCGACATATGAAATCGCTCACACTGTTAGGACTGATAACCGGATTGTTCCTCATGGCCGGGGCAACCGCTGCCGAGCCATCGCTGCGTCCATGGCAGGAGAATTCGTGGTATTGGAGTTTTCAGGGTGAGCCTGTACTGCTACTTGGCGGCAGCGACGATGACAACCTGTTTCAGTGGCCCGAAAAGCGACTCGTCCAGCAACTCGACCGTCTGGCTGAAGCGGGCGGCAACGTCATTCGCAACACGATGAGTGATCGGAAGGATCAGGGACATGAAGTCTATCCATTCAAACTACGTGATGACGGCAAGTACGACCTCAACGCTTGGAACGACGAGTACTGGAATCGGTTTGAACGTCTGCTGAGTGAGACAGCTCAGCGTAACATCTTCGTGCAAATCGAAATCTGGGACCGCTTCGACTACACCGACAGCAGTGGCAGTGATCGCTGGCAAATTCATCCGTACAACCCGCGAAACAACGTGAATTACACGTATGATGAGTCCGGCTTCGCAATGCATTATCCTGACCATCCCGCCGCGAACAAGCAGCCCTTCTTCTTCACGACTCCCCGGCAGCGGAACAATCAGGTCGTGCTGCTATATCAACAACGGTTCGTCGACAAGCTGCTCGACATCTCCCTGCAGTTTGGTCACGTGTTGTACTGTATAGACAACGAAACGAACGGCGAAGAAGAATGGGGCCGTTTCTGGGCTGCGTACGTCAGGCAGCGGGCGGAGCGGGAGGACAAACGCGTTCACCTCACCGAGATGTGGGACGATTGGAATCTGACGGCCGAACGTCACAAAAGGACGTTTGATCATCCTGAGCTGTATGACTTCGTCGATGTGTCGCAAAACAACCACAACAAGGGCCAGAAGCACTGGGACAACTTCCTGCACGTGCGGAAATACCTTGCCGGACAGCCGCGGCCGATGAATACGACGAAGACCTATGGTGCCACCGGCAACAAATTTGGTCATGACGACCAGGACGCTGTCGAACGATTCTGGCGGCATCTGCTAGCGGGTGCCGCGTCGATTCGTTTCCACCGGCCCGACGCGGGACTCGGCTTGAACGACAAGGCGGTCGCGTGCATTCGTGCGGCACGCAAGCTGGAATCGCTGGTCTCACTGTGGTCTGTGCAGCCTGCGAACCATCGTCTCTCGGACCGCGAGGCCAACGAGGCGTACATTGCTGCCAGCAAAGGCCACGCCGGGGCCGTCTATTTTCCAGCTGGCGGCGAGGTGCGAGTCGACTTGTCCGATATCGATGGTCCGTTGATCGCCCACTGGATCAACATCGATACCGGCGAATTTGGTCGGCAACAGCGGCTGACCGGAGGTGCAAACGTCAAGCTTTCGCCTCCCGGGAAGGAAAACTGGGCGGCAGCAATAGTTGCACAGTAAACGGCCAGCGGATGAGGCTGGACTTTGGGTCAAAATACGGTGGTTTGATTGGAATGCCGAAACAGGGATGATTTGACGACACAACCGAACAATTCCGAGACGTGCAGCTGCGGTTTCAATCCTATTTGCTGTCTACTCAGCATTCACGTTTGTCCCGCGATGGAATTTTCGCCGGATTCGAGCGTTTTCTCACAAGGATCGGCCGAAATCCGACACACCAAGCCGACGTGAATCGTGTGGAATTCGCTGCTCGAAGATTGTTCGAGTTTCGTGTCATAACGCGGCTTTTATGTCTTTACCTTGTCACCGCTGCCACCGATCAGCATGTCAGCACCTTTTTCACCGTACAGGTCATCCTTGTCGCCATCATCAAGGACGTTGCCAAGAACCGACATGGTGTCCGCCAGATCTCCGGACGCCCACTCAGCGAGAGCAGAATCAAGATCGCTGAAGTCGAGTGCGGATTCCCAGTCGACATCGAGTGATCCGCCGATCAGCAGGTCATTGCCATCACCGCCCTTGATCTTGTCTTTGCCTGTGCCTCCCACAAGGATGTCAGCCCCTCGCCCGCCCTTGATGTCGTCGTCGCCAGCTCCGCCAAACAATGCGTCATTGCCTTTGCCACCGGAGATCTTGTCGTCGCCAGCTCCGCCAAATACGATCTGCGGAATGACATCAACCCCGCCATCGCGGCCACCATCGGAGCCTCCGTCGTATTTGTCATCCCCATCAAACAGGAATGTAACGATGCGATTGATGGTGGACGTGACAAATGTTTGTTTAATGCGATTGGCACCGCCGTCACTGCCGCCATCGCTCCCCCCGTCAGAACCGCCGTCACTGCCGCCCTTATCCAGTTTCACGTCGACCTTCAGAGTGCCCTTTTTGGCATCCTGTTTCAGGTTCACCTGATCATGGCCGTCGGTACCAATAATGTACAGCGTGCCGTTGACAACTCCGACACCTTCGACAACGGCACTTGTGGTGGAAACAGCTCTGTCGCCATCGTCGTCAGTGACCGTCACCGTGATGGCAAAGATTCCGCCGGTGAGATACGTGTGAGTCCCGGTAAACGTGCGATCGGCAGCATTCACATTGACCAGTATCGGCTGACTACCGTCGCCCCAGTTCACGAAT
>JBDNHJ010000187.1:0-21712 GCA_041688835.1 Fuerstiella sp. | reverse complement strand
GGTCAATGTTGTTTTCCCGGTTCAGAATGACGATGACGTTGAGGGCGACGAGCAATTCAACATTGGACTATCGTCGCCGAGTGGCACGTCTGGCACGCCGCCCATCCTAAGCGGCACCGGAACCGTACAAACCACCATCGAGGATACTCAGGGCATCGGCGGCCCGCCCGACACAGGCACTCCACCGCCCACGGGCAACGATCCCGGAATCATCGCAGGGTTCTTTCCTGGCGGCGAACCTCGAGGATTAGCCAGTGAACCCCCAACCAGCGATCCATCAACAGAACTCGACACAACGTCTGCGGAAAATGTCACGTCCGGTACCCCTTCAGTGCGTTCTGAATCCGGAGGCGGCTCTGGCGGTTTGTCAGCGTTTGCCGACGAAAAGTCAATCGCTGACCTGGAAGAATCGTTGTTGTTACTGACGGTCGGTGCCAACGAATCGTCTTTGCAGCAACAGGAAGAGGTCTTTTTCCAGATCGTGAAACCCGACGGAACACTCGGGGCGAAGATTCCGTTGTCACTGGAGATGCTCGAAAACGATCAAATCATTTCCACGTTCAAAACATTCCCGAGCAACGTCTATCGCATCATGTACCGCAATGTCGGACTCGATTCGGAACAGACGCTGTACGAACTCAACGTGCTCGATCATCGCGTCGTGCCCAGCCTCGACCCCACAAACGATTCTGCCGTCGCGGGCCCCGACGCAGAAAACGATCCGGTGGCGACCGAACCTGCGGTCACAGATCCCACGGTGTCATCGATTCACGATTCGAATCCGTTCCATCCGCGAACAGCCGCCGTCGAACAGTCAGTCGCATTGATGACGCAGCCGCTGGCAGCAGCAGATGATGATGTGGAAATGGAAACGTCGCTGACTCGCACGGCCATCCTGCTAAGGAGGCACGCGAAATGAACAGGTCCATACGTAGGACAGGCTTCCAGCCTGTCCATCCATCGCTGACAGGCTGGAAGCCTGTCCTACGCCTTCAACAATCCCTTCGCCCAGGCGGCTTCGGCATCGTTCAGAAGCGGCGACAAAGGACGTTTGTAATCCAGCGAATAATCATAGCCAGCTTTATCGTAGACGGTGTTAAAGGCGTCCTGAAGGTTCAGCATCACGTCCGGGTCGTCGCCAGCCAGAGGAATGGGAATGACGGGCAACGGATGATTCAGTGGCCAACCATAAACCGAGGCCCTCGATCGAGTCTCACGACGGCACACGTTCACAAAATAGTCGCCCGGCGGATAGTCGCAACCCAAAGGCGATCGCTGGCCACCGCGCAGCAAATCGATCTCCACCAAGTGCGTGTCGCTTTGAAGAATCTCTTCGCGTTTCTCAAGGTACTTGTCACGACCAACCCCCGGACGTTTGTTCGCCGGGGACAACAGTTCGATGACGGTGACCACTTCGTGCGATTCCAGATTTCGAATCACAAGATATCGTTCGATGGTTTCCAGCGGCGCTGGCATCGAACATTCTACCGGTTGCAAAACTGCAATGGTTGCAGATCTACCGCCACCAGCCGGACCTGGGTCGGGAGTCCTCAGCACCGTGACGTCGGGGCGAATGTGTCTCCCATCGGTTCCATTATTCGATTCGACGTAGACGCGTTTTTCCGACCGCACGGAATAACGAGGCCGAAGACTCGGCACCAGAGTGTCCCACAGGATATCGACGAATTTCGAATGGAAGCTTTCCCATTCATCACTCTCAAGAAACGGGTCCATTCCCGGAAACACAGACGGCATTTTTTCACCCTTCCATAAACAGCAGCAAGTTCACTTTCGCATTGTACTCCGAAAACTGAACACTGAAAACCGAAAACTTCCCGCCCATGCACTGCCAAACCAACGTTAAAAATTGGGTGTTGAGCATGATCAATAAAGTATCGGTTTTGTAATTTCAATTTTTTAACAGCCCCAGAAACCGCCATGCCGCATTTGGGCGGACCGTGGGATTCCTCCGAATTCCGCAGCAAGTCGAAGGTAAGTGAACGACCATGAAAAACTGTCCTCATTGCGAAACAGATCTGACAGCTTCCGAATCCACAGAAACATGCCCCGCGTGCTTCGGCAGCCTCGTCGATGTAGGTGTCGACGTGGGCGCGACCGTGGCCGGTGAGTTTTCAGGCATTTCTGCGGACAGCTTGTTCGATGAAATGGAACGCTCAGAAGAACAGCCGTCCGATCATGTCACGTCGGATGCTGATTCTGAGCCGCCTTCCGATGAAACCGTGGTTGGTCACAAAGACAGCGACACATTCGCCGACGGAATTCCCACCGGCGAAACCGTGATCGCACCGCAGAATTCGCCACTGAGCCCGACCGTAATCAAGCCCGTTGCCGATCCCAACGCCACCTTCATTCCGCCGTCTGATCCGGACGCCACTTTTCTTCCCGGCGCGGACGACGACGTCGATCCGGCGCTCCAGCAAACCGGCATCGGCAACTTTGCGGACGGGTGGTCTGAAGCGTTTGCTCAGCCGGGAGTCACCGACGATACGTCACTGAAAGTTCCGATTAGTCAAAAAGCGGACAGCGAAACAACGCTGCTGATTCAGTCGCGCACGATGAGCTCTCCGGATGATCGCGGCACAACAGCAGGTCCGGCGGATTACGATCTGATCGACATGCTGGGTAAAGGCGGTATGGGAGTCGTCTATGCGGCTCGGCAGGCGTCGATCGATAGAACGGTCGCCGTCAAGATGCTAAAAAGCGGTACCGCAGACAGCTCGGACGCACGCAACAAATTCCTTTCCGAAGCGTGCGTGACCGGCGATCTGGAACACCCCAATATCGTGCCGATTTACGATGTCGGCCGCGATGCCAGTGGGGCTCTGTTTTACGCGATGAAGCGCGTGCAGGGGACGCCGTGGAAAGACGTTCTGGCCGAAAAGTCGCTCGATGAAAATCTGCAGATTCTGATGCGCGTGGCCGATGCGGTCGCGTTTGGGCATTCGAAGGGCATTCTGCATCGCGACCTCAAACCCGAAAACACGATGCTGGGCGGCTTTGGCGAAGTCCTTGTGATGGACTGGGGCCTGGCCATGCCCATCGATCTGAATCGTCGCTTCGGCGGCATCCAGCAGGTACCGGACCTGGGCGGAACTCCGGCCTATATGGCTCCGGAAATGATCATCGGACCGCTCACGGAAATCGGCGTTCACAGCGACGTCTATCTGCTGGGTGCCATCCTGTACGAAATCGTCACCGGGCGACGGCCACACGCCGCCACTCCAGAAATGAACTGTATTCACGCGGCCGCTCACAACATCATCCAGCCGACGGAAAAAAAAGGTGAACTCGTCAACATCGCGATTAAAGCGATGAAGACCGACCCTCGTTTGCGCTACAAATCTGTGGTCCAATTTCAGGCAGCCGTGCGGCAGTACGAATCGCATTCGGAAAGTATCCACCTGTCGAATCTCGCCACGAATCGCCTAGACGTCGCCAGCGAAACTCAGGCGTACGACGACTACAACCAGGCACTGTTCGGGTTTCAACAGGCCTTGGAATTGTGGGACGGCAACGACACGGCCAGAACGCAACTCGCCGAAACCAGATACGCTTATGCCACCACAGCAAAAGTTCGCGGCGACTACGACCTCGCCACCGGCTTGCTGAACGTCTCACTTCCCAACCACAGCACCCTGCACACAGAAATCACCGCCGCCGCCAAGCAGCGCGACCTGCGGCAACAACGGGCGAAGACGTATCAGCGTGTGGGACTCGGCTTGGCGGGCCTGCTGTTTGTGGTGATCAGTGGAGCCGCCGTGTGGATTAACAGCGCTCGCAACGAAGCCGAATTGCAAAAGCAGGCAGCGATTGAGCAAAAGGGCGTGGCGGAAGAAAACCGCCAACTGGCCGAAACCGCTCGTGATCAAGTGATCGAAGAAAAAGCGGAGGTCGAAAGACAAAAGACGGAAGTTGATGCTCAGCGAATGGAAGCCGAACGGCAGGAAGGGATCGCCAAAGACAAGGCAGAAGAAGCGCGTCAACAGAAGATGGAAGCCGAACGGCAGCAAGGCCTAGCGATGGTGGCCAGAGACGATGCTGTTGCGCAAAAAGAACGAGCCGAAATCGAAGAGAAGAGAGCCACGGAGCAAAAGCTTCTGGCCGAACAAAGACAGCGAGAGGCCGTCGCCGCTCGCAAAGCCGAAGCGTACGAAGCCTACGTCGCGCGGATCGGTGCCGCGGCCGCGCGCATCGAAGAAAATGCTCACGACCAAGCTCGCGAACTGCTGCAGCAATGCCAACCGCAGAATCCTGGCGACACTGACTACCGCAACTGGGAATGGCAGCGATTGTCGTATCTGTGCCAGCGCGCATCGTCAACATTCACAACGTCGGACCCAGTGGAATGCTTGGCAACCGCATGGAACCCGGACGGTACGTTGAAAGCGTTCGCCGCTGGAACCCGCGCTGGGGCGGTGGAAATTCGTCACGCCGACGGCAGCTTGGTCTGCAACATTAAAACCAGCGGCAGCTCCGTCAACGCGGTTGCGTTTTCACCAGACGCCACGCAGCTACTCACCGGCTCAAATAAACACAGCGAATCACTGCAACTGTTCGACAGCTCCACCGGCGAATTGATCAACACCATGCAAACCGACGCGCCCACGACCAGTGCCGAATTTTCTAACGACGGACAGTTCCTGCTATCAGCCGCCGAAGACGGCACGGTCACGATACGCGACGCCGTCAACGGTTTGGCACTCAGCACGCTGCACGGACATCGCGGAGCCGTTCATCAGGCACGGTTTATGCCGGGTATCGCGGCCACTCGCATCGTGACTGTTGGCGAAGACGGCGCGGCCATTGTATGGACGGATGCAACCGGTCAATGGAACGACAAGCAAGCCGTGCAGCAAAGTCCGCCCTTTACCGAACACAATGGAGCCATCTTTGCCGTGGCGATTGCCGCAGATGGAAACACGATTGCCACAGCCGGACACGATCAGCGCGTGCTGTTGTGGAACGTCAGCGATGTGCAGGAATTTGATTTCGACGCGGCGACGCAGGGAGAATCGGCGACACCCACACCATACTCATCTTTGGACGGGCACACCGCCGCCGTCCGCAGCCTCGCGTTTTCTGACGATGGCAAAACACTAATCAGCGCCGGACATGATAACGCCATTCGAGTCTGGGATGTTGCTCAACGTAGGATAGGCTTCCAGCCTGTCCGTTCCGCAGCAAAGAATTCCGCCACAACAAATTCCGTAGCCAAGGAGACAGGCTGGAAGCCTATCCTACGGAAGACACTTCGTGGCCATGGACAGTGGATTCGTGCATGTCGAATTTCGCCCGACGGCACGACCGTCATTTCGGCAGGCTACGACGAAACGGTTCGCACATGGAACATTGCGACCTACCAGGAAATCGCTGTGCTGAAAACGCTGAACGGTCATGACGACGCTGTCCTGGACGCTCAGTTTTCCAGTGCGGGCGATCGCATCGTCACGGCCAGTCGAGATCGCACGATTCGCACTTGGAACGCTGACACTGCCGAACCACTGCTGCAGTTTCGCGAAGGGCATTCCTTTCTGGCCTCCAATGCTGCGTTCACCGCAGACGGTGCGACGCTGGCCACGGCGGCCGTTGACGGCACAGTCCGCTTGTGGGACGCGCAATCCGGCAGTCAGCAGCACGTGCTGACAGACACTGGGCGAGGAGCGGTCGTCGCGTTTTCGTCGGACGGAACATTCGTCGTCACTGGTGGTCCGGGGGAAAGCACGGATGGTACAGAAACTCGCACCTGGAACGCTCGCATCTGGGACGTCTCCACCGGAAAACTGCTGCACGAACTTCCCGGCCATGCCGGTCAGATTTCCGCCGTCGCCTTCGCGCCGAATAGCACCACCGTCTTTTGCGGTGACACCACAGGGCTCGGAATTCTGTGGAACGCGGACACCGGCGAACGCATTCGTGTTCTGAAATGGCACACCGCGCGGATCATCGCCGCCAGATTCACCACCGACGGTTCCTTGATCACTGCCGCCGCAGAAAGATCCGTCGCGCGGTGGAACGTTTCTGCCGGAACGGTCGACGAAACCAAATTGTTATTGCACTCGGACGTTCTACAGGCCGTGGACGTGGATTCGACCGGCCGATTTGTGGCGACGGTTTGTCGTGACAACAGCGTTCGCATCTGGGATTGGACGACGGGCAAGGTCGTGTACCTGCTGCACGACGCCAACGAAAATTCGACAACTGATGACACAAGTTTCACCAGCATCGCGTGGTCGCCCAATCGTCAATTGATCGCGGTGGCTGATTCGGGCCGCCGCATTGTCCGGCTATACAACGCTGAAACCGGCGATGAAATTTTCTATCGCCAGACCAATGATCGCCGAGGCCCCTTTCTGGAACTGCCACGAAATCAGCAGTTGAACTCGGTGCAGTTTTCGCCCGCTGGAAACGATGTTCTGACGGTCGGTGGTGATCGAGTCACCTTGTGGGAAAACGATGAATCACGAGCTCCGTTTCGCCGTCTGAAAACCAACTTCAGTCCGCATGGAGTCATCGCGTCTGCCGCGTATTCGCCCGATCAACAACACATTATCTCCGGAAGCTGGGACGGCACGGCGGTCATCTGGAACGCTCAAACCGGAAAATCCATTCGCAAGCTCACCGGCGCACACCGTGGCCCGGTTAACAGCGCTGCCTTCAGTCCACATTCTGACCCCACGTTGGCGTTAACGACTTCCGATGACGGAACGGCCGTGCTGTGGGATGCGGCGACCGGAAAATTCCTGCGCCGCTTTTCTGGTCACACGGGCAAGGTGGTCCATGGAGCATTCTCCCCGGACGGTCAAATGATCGTGACGACGTCGTCCGACGGCACAGCTCGAATCTGGAAAGTGACCGACACAACAGCCCCGCTGCACGAACTTCACGGACACACGGCGACCGTCGTTCGAGCCACGTTTTCTCATGACGGCTTGTTACTCGCCACTGCCGGCGCAGACAACACGGCGATGTTGTGGGACGTGCCCACCGGAAAACTGATCCGCAAGCTCACCGGCCACACAGCCGCGGTCAACGACGTCACCTTTACCGCAGACGGACAACGTCTGATCACCGCCAGCGACGACTTCCACTGCAAAGTCTGGGACACAGCCACGGGCAAAGAACTGCTGACCCTAAAAGGCCACACAAGAAAAGTCAGTTCCGTCACGCTGTCCCCGACAACCAGCACCCTACTGACATCCAGCCACGACGGCACCGCCATCGAGTGGCCGACATCAACACCGGAAGCTCAACTGCCGGTTTCCATTCCTGCCAGCGGCGACAGATAGTGTCATGTCAGACCAAGATGATCAATCGCGCATTGATGGCATTTCGACTCATTGGACCGTCGTATCCGGGGCGCACGATGGGTTCGCCGACGAAGCGATGGCACTGCGAAGTCAACTGCTGCACCGTTATCGCGGGGCCGTCTATCGTTATCTGCTGTCGCTCGTCCGAGATGATGACGTGGCGGAAGAATTGAGTCAGGAGTTTGCTCTGAAATTTCTGCAGGGCGGATTTCACAAAGCTGACCGCAATCGCGGACGTTTTCGAGACTACGTCAAGGCTTCGGTCATCAACCTGGTGCGAACACATCATCGAAGCCGGTTGAAAGCCCCCGGACCGCTTCCGGAAAATATCCCGTCTGCTCAATACTCCATTGGTGATATATCTGACGACGGTGAAGACTTCGAAAGACAATGGCGACAGGAACTGCTCGACCAGACGTGGGCGTCGCTGAAGCGTGACCGACCGGTCTATTACCGACTGCTTCGCCTGCGGCTGAACGCACCAGACCTGACTTCGGCCGAACTAGCGGCGCAGTACACCGAAAAACACTCAGCGCCCATGACGGCACCGAACGTCCGGAAGACCCTAGAACGAGCTCACCGGCACTTTGCGGATCTGATGGTGCAGGATGTCGCTGCCGGTCTAGTTTCACCGACGCCGGACGATCTGAAACGCGAACTCACAGCACTCGACCTGCTGAAGTACTGCCGCCCGGCGGTCGATCGGTGGACTGGTCCGGATGCTGGGAAGTAATCGAGGCCGCCGTTCGTAACTGGGCTCGCCCCCGCCCTAGAACACACCATGGCAAGTGCCTCGGATTGTGACCGCAATGCGCTCTAGGTGGGCGTTTGTCTTGACGTCCTTTCTTCGTCCCGACCAGCGATCTTTCTGCAGCAGAAGAAAATTCCGGGTTTAGCTGTCACAGCCTGACTACTTGAAGAGGCCTCAGCCAATTGGCCTGAAGCAATACGCATAGGGCACGACGGACGAATGGCAACATTTCTACGGCGACGTTCTAGCATTGATGATATCAAAAAAAAAGGCGTCGCAGTGAGCAAATCAACAGCCGGCAAGTTGACAGCATCAGTTGGGAAAGGTGGTCGGAACAGCCCGAAGGACATCGAAATCGTCGAAGACCTCTTGCATGCCAGAGGGTTCTTTGGTCACAGCGGAGATCGAAGAATGAACATCGTTGGAGCAAAAAAGAACAGGAAGAACGTTACGATCGAAGCCATTACAAAATTTCAGAGAACCTTCATGCGCAGTCCCAGTGGCTTGATTCAGCCGGGCAGCCAGTCCGAGAGACTTCTTACAAATCTGTCGCCCGGTAAAGTCATAACGGAGTCACTCGGCAGCTGGGTAGCTCACATTGTAGACGGTGCGCAATCGCGGCACCTAAAGAGCCAAAACCACCTCAACCCCGGAATCAGATTGATGATCGCGGCACGACGCGCTTACTACCCTCCCAGGCCATCATTCAATACCCTCGCAGACAGCACAGTCGAAAACACGTACGGAAAGATTCGAAAGTTTGAACCGACAGAAGGTCGATTCGTGAAGGTGACCGATCATGATTCCAAGTACAAGATCGGTAAAGTGACGATTCCGCAGCTGGCGGGAAAGAAGAATCAGATGGGTGGCGTGAACCGCACTGGGAAAGTGAGGTGCCATGAGAAAGCGAAAGATAAGTTCTTAAGGCTGTTTCAAGCGTGGGAAGACGCCGGCCTGATCGACCGCATCAATGACTTCGGTGGGCCAGTCGCTGTCCGCTATCGGGGTCAAAACAAATCAAAGCTAAGTTTGCACAGTTGGGGAATCGCGATTGATTTAAACGTCCAGCAAAACAAGATGAATATGGCCCCTGCGCGACTAGGTGAGTACGGATGTGTACTTGAATTGGTTCCGATCGCAAATTCTCTGGGGTGGTTTTGGGGGGGACACTTTCAGAACACGGGCTTGGATGCAATGCATTTCGAGATCGCTGTGCCATAGGAAGCAAGCGGTTGCATGACGCTCACGATTGCGTTCTAAATGGGCCGCAAAAATTCGACGAATCCTTTCTTCGCCTTGGCCAATTCAAACTTCAGATCAGCCACTTCTGCAGTCAACCCAGCGACTTGTCTGGCTGGATTCTCAACAAGCTTCGGCAACTCTTCGATCATTGCCCCCTTGGGCACGAAAACAGGCACGAAAACAGGCACGAAAACGGGCACGAAAACGGTGTCAAGAACCGATTATTAATTTCAGTGACGTGAATCGGGATAGATTTTCGACACCAGGTCATCTTCATTGCACCATAACATGAGGTGCCACATGACGCTCAAGAAAGCGTACTTAATTATTCTTTGTGCATTCGCCTGGTTGATTCTCGGTGGTCTGGCGGTGAGTGCGATCAATCCTCCAAACCCAAGCACCCCGGAAGACGTTCTGATCGGAGGTTTGCTGATATCGTTCGGCATCATTCTTCTGGTTGGGACTGCAGTTTGGGCCGGTGCCAAAGGACATCATCCTCTTGTCGGCGTGGTACTGGGCTGGCTCGGACCCATTGGGCTGCTCATCCTGGTCTTCCTGACCGACAAATCCTGCGGTTCGCGAGATGGCAACTAGCTGACGGGAACAGACATTCATTACTTTGCGGAACTTCGCTCGCCAGACGGTGCTTGGGAGATGCTGGATGTGCAGTTCTATTTGGGTGAGAATGCTAATTACCAATTGTTCGATACAATTACTGGTGTGCGAGAACGTGGGTTCGAACAGATCGTGGCTCCGCGTGGATTGCCGGCGGATGTGCTGCAGAACTTTGCTTCTCATCCTGCGTTTGATGATGAAGATGAAAACGAAGGCTATGGCATCACTTACGAAGAATTGTGTCAGGAAAATCACACCCCGTCGTGGCTGTTGCGGCAGGAACTGATTGACTTCCCCTGGCAAGGGAAGATCCGCACGACCACCGGCTATGTTGATCCGGAAAACTACCAACTCCGGAAGACAGCAAAGGCATCGCGTTATGAAAAAAGCCCGCTCAAAAAGAAACGAATCTTCCTCCTGAATCAACTCGAAGAACGTATACGGAATTCCAGTGATTAAGCGGGCCATTGTAAAAAAACGGCCCTTAGAATCCGGTATCGTCAGAAATTTCCGGGCGGCGCTCCGATGGCGTGATAGACTCATCGACTGTCAGCTTTAAGAACTGGGGTTCGGTTTTTGTAGCTCGGCGGTCTGTGCCGAGAAATCACGGTGGAGACCACCGAGCTACATTTTGCCAACTCCCAAAACTAATCCTTGACGGTCCGCGAGTGCGAATGACGTCCCTCAAGACGAAAAAACACTCACAAGTGCGATGCGTTTGCTTCAACGTCGAGCCAACACAGGGAATTCCGAAATGTGCATTCGAACCGTGATTTTCACTTGCCTCGTGCTGTTCAGCGCAGACCTAGTGGAAGCTCAGTTGTTTGGGCCGCGCAGCATCGGGAAAAATTCTCGGAGTCGTAACTTAACTGCGCCGAATGCTGTGGGGACGGTCACTGAGGATCGACGGTTTGTGCGAGGTTCGCGGGCGGCTGACGATTTTGTGGGAGCCGACAAAGGCGAAGCTGCTGCGTTTGTTGGAAACAGCCAAGCGATTAACGACGGGACTGTCACATCGTCCGTCACCGGGCTGCGAGAACAACCGACAATGCGCGTGAACCGACCACTGACGACTCGCCGCACAGGTCTTTACGCCCCGCGCATCACCACCGATTTTGTCGTGCCAGCCGACGTTCGAACGCGATCAGATGTTTCCGCATCGAACATCCCAAATGCAAACGATTTTGCGGTCGCCGAAATGCCGCTGGTGTCGATCGCGCTGCTGCAAATCATTCGCCGACATCAATTGCAAGTTAGTCCTTCTGCCACGGGGCGAGCCGTGGTGCTGACTGGTACCGTTCCGACAGAGCATGACCGACGGATCGCTGAGCTTCTCGCGAGCTTCGAACCCGGTCTCGAAAGCGTAACGACCGACCTGCAAGTGGGGCCGTCGGCTGTGCGTCCTGATCAGCTAGGTGCTCCGATTGTGATTCCGTAAATCGTGACGACGAAGACAAGTCCGACGCGGCGCGTTCTGCTGAGTCGCGTTGATCCGTGGTTGCTGAGGAAAACAAATCTTCTGCGGAAAACGCCGCCACTGGTGCAGTGCCTTGCATGTTGCGACGTAAAAACCCGTCCGTCAACGCGATCTCCGTCGTTCTGATGTTGGTGACTCGACTTGGCGAAGGCGTTTCGGGTGGCTGGTCAGCCTGTGCCGCAAGATCGTGCGTTGAACGGAACGCAACCCGCTGAATTCCTGAAGCAGACTGCACCGGGCTGTTTTGCGTCGAAGCATCCTGCGTTGAAGATGATTCTTGTTTTGCCGTGCGTTGTTCGGGCAGCGGCACAATTCCGGGCAGAATGGCTTTGGCTGGTGTCGACGTCACTTCGGATCCATTGCGACCAACAAAACGAACCACCAGCGTCAGTTCAGTACGTTCTCCGCCAGCGGCATCCCACGGCAACCAAAAGCTGTAGGAATCGCCGATGGTCGACCCGCTGTAGTGATTCTGTAAGTCTTTCATGGGGAACACAAACTTGCGATCCGGCTGTCGATCTTTCTGTGGCTTAGAATCATCCCATGCGTACACCACCAACGATCCATCCACTCGCACAGCCCGCTTTCCGTCACCCGCATAAAACATGATTCGCCCACCACATCCGCGAGTTCCGGCCTGCCCGGCCTGATGCAACACGGTATCAGACCACACCGGAATCACTTTGCTGGGCGTCACGAATTCCGGCTGTTTTTCTAACCAGTTATCTGCGGAAGGCATCATCGACGCGCAGCCTGCCGCAACGATACAGCTGGTCAGCAGAATCAGACAACGCATCGATCGGATGCAACTTCGGTTGGTGGTCTTCACTGCTGGTTGGATTGCCGTGGATGTCATTTCTTCGCCTCCCAGAACCAACGGAACCCCGGCTGTTTGTCTGTCTTGGCCGACTGCTCGACAGCATCGCTTCGCTTGTCCGCAACGGCCGGTTTTTGGACGCTGGAACCTGTCTTGCCAACAGTCGTCACAGAATCAGACCGATCACGCGCATCAGCGGTAGGCTTCACACCAGACTTGGTCGCTGGTGTGTTTGCATCACGGGTTCTGGCATTGGAACTTCTGCGTTCAGCGAACCCAACTTGCTGCACGTTCGACTTTGTCGATTGAGACTGCAGTTCTGGAATGGGCAGTCTCAGAGTTTCATCTGATTTTTTCAAGAACCCGCGACCGTCTTCTTGTGGAAAGTACTGTTCTGTGGGAAGGTTAAATTCCGGGGTGGGTGCCGGTGGGATCGCCGGGTTTTGGTCGGGAAAAATCACCGGTACACCTTCGTCGTTCATTGAGCCAAAGTTGCTCGGCCCAGAATCCAGCCACTCAAACACATCGGACGAGACCCACGACATCCGCGACATTTCGACCTGCTTCAAATACTCGGCTTCGCTTTGGTTGTTGATCACGTGCGGTGTCAGAATAATCAACAGCTCCGAACGACGATTCGTGTGGCCATCGTAGCGAAACAAGTTGCCCAACAATGGCAGGTCACCCAGCCACGGCACTTTGCGACTGAGTGTCTGATTGCTGTTGGTAATCAATCCGCCAATCACAATCGTCTGCCCGCTGGCGGCGCTGACTGTGGTTTGAGCGGTCGTGACTTCCACTCGCGGCGACCGGATGACGGTCCCATCACTGGAAACCGAAATCGGAATACCGTCTCGTTCTGGCCCGACTTCCGATTTTTCGGCGTCGATTTCCATCACCACGTGCCCTTCGGGACTGATGCGCGGCGTAACGCCCAGCAGCAGGCCGACGTCTTCGAGTTCTAGGCTGTTGATTTGCCCCAGTTGAGTCAACTGGCTGTTGACAATTCGGGGCACACGCTGTCCAACCTGAATGAACGCCTGCTGATTGTCGAGCGTCATGATCTGCGGACGGCTGAGCACTTCCATGCTGCCGCTTTGGTCGAGGGCTCGCAGCAGCACACTGACGTTTTCGCTGCTGGCCGACAGCACCAATCCGCCGTACTCCAAATCGCTGTTGACTCGCCCCAAGCTAAAGTGCGACAGCGCCTGGCCAGCGACGGTTCCCGATGTGGCTCGGGATTGAGTACTGCCGCTGTTGCCCAAAGGATTGTTGTTGAAATCAAAGCCCGGCGAATTGTTGGCTCCAATAATATTTTGACTGTTTGTTGTGACAACTCCTTCCGCCGTGGACAACGCTGTTGACGCGGTGGTTGTCAACAGTTCGCCCAGCAGGCTGCGGTCAAACAGCAAGCTATCCTGCAGTCCGATTTCGACGCCGAATTCATGAAAGTTATCCAGATCGACTTCGGCCAGAATGACCTGAATCATGACTTGCGGCGGCTGGTCATCAAGTTCTTCGACCAGCTCTAAGATCTGTTTGAAGTAGCGCGGCGTGGCACTGATAATCAGCGAGTTCCGCACGGGTTCGGGCACGACCACAACTTCCTGTTCGATCTGCTGGAACGGGTTCAATCGTCCGGGAGCCGCTTGGCTGACAATGCGTTCGCTGCGCAGAAAGTCGTTGACCGCTTGAGCGACATCCGTTGCGGGTGAATTTTTCAACCGGTAGACGCGGTTGACGCGTTCCTCTGTTTCCGTCTGATCGAGTCTCAACAGCAACGCTTCAATAATCTGCAGGTCGCCGTTGGTGCCGGTGGCGACAATTGTGTTGGTGCGAACGTCGACGGAGAATCGCACGCCGACCATCGACGATTCGCCTTCCGCTGAGGCTAACTGCGGGACTGTGGACGTGGCGGCTTCCGGAAACAACGAACGCAACAGTAAAACCATTTCGCTGGCGTCACCGTTCTGAACCTCAAACACCTTAATCTGAGCCGACGCGGCCGGTGATTCGTCCAGTTGTTCGATCAGACGTTCCACCAACGGCAGACTTTCTTCGGGGCCGGTGACGACGATGGTGTTGGTGCGAGCATCTGGGGTCAGAGTCACACTGTCCAGCAAGCCGGACGTCAGAACTCGCTTACCATCCGGCTGAACAAGCAGCATTTCCAGTGCGGCAGAACGTCGTCCCGTTGTCCCGCCTCGCGCGGCCGTGATGGCGGACGTAATCGTGGCCGCGACGTCGGTTGCCAGTGAGTTTTTTAGACGGATCATCTTGGCCTGATTGACCGAAGCCGCCGATCCTACATCCAGTCGTTGAATCAGGTGAGTGACTTCTTCCATGTCTCGCGGCGATGCGTTGACGATCAGACTATTGGTTCGGGGGTTCGCTGACACGTTGATTTCCGGCCCCAGACCGCCACGTCCGTTCAGGAACTCGTTGATGGTTTGCGTCACTTCAGCGACCGGCGCAAAACGCAAAGGAAAGACCTTCATCTGCGTATCGGGCGACACCGGATTGTCCAGCTTGCGAATCAACTGCTTGGCCGCGTTGACGGCTTCTCCCCAGCCGATCAGCAGCAACGCGTTGGGTTTGACCAGCGGCGTAATAGAAATGCGCCCCTGCAACGGCCCCGTCAATTCGCTCAGCACATCTTCGATGACATCATTTAGAGCACCATCTTTGACATGCCGCAGAAAGTAGACTTCGATTTCAGGAGCGGTTTCGTCACTCAGCTTTTCAATTTCCTGAATAATCCGCACCAGTTCTTCGACGTCAGGATCGCGTCCGCGCAGGATTAGCACGTCGAGGTCCGGCAGTGGCTGCACGCTGACGTCGCTGGAAGGACGCCTTAAACCGCCGTCCGGATTTTCTGCGGGCGGCGCTGTCCCGAGTGCGTTGGCGGGGCTAGCGTTGTTGGCGTCGTCGCTGGCTTGCTGTACAAATCCCACCGGTGTCACGCGCAGGTTAGCCCACAGGTCAGCGGTCGAACTCTGAGCATTCTTTAACATCTGGCCGGAACCCGATGTTTTCTGCCAGATACTGATGGCTTTGTTCAACAGATCCGGCGACACATTTTTCAATGGAATGAATCGAAACGACTGGCCCGAGACTCGACGCTGAGAGTCTTCGAAATGCTGAATCAGGGCTGCAAACTGACGAACCAGAGTGCGATCGCCCTGTAGCTGACACACATGAGTGTCGGTATTGAAGGCCAACCCCACGGTCGATGCTTGAGCGGTCGTAAATCGAAACTGATTGCTGGTTAAGTCCTGCAGTTGGTTGCCCAATAGTCGTTTTAACGCTTGCTGGCATTGCTGAGCCGTAATTTGCTGCAGCCGGATCGATGTCGATTCTGTGGCCGAAGAAACGAAGGCAGTGGCTGACTGCGGAAACAAAACCGCCGGATCAGCAACCTCGATCGGAAAGGCGTTGCCATTTGGTAACAATCGTTCGATGGCCTGATGTGTTGCCGCATTCGCCACCACAAATATCAGGCCGCGTTCCTCGTCTGAAGTAATCTTTGTCTCTGGCCCAGCGATCTGGCGAATTTTCGGCAGCCATTGGACGGAAACGGGATAGCTTTGCAGGACGGCCGCATCAAACGCGGCGCGGGCAGTTGAGGGCTGAGTCGCTGAGGGCTGAGTCGCTGAGGGCTGGATCGCTGACGGCTGGTCGACCTGTTGAATCAGCTGACTTGCTAACTGCTGAACAGCCGGTCCTCCGCTGACCACCACTTGTCGTTGTTCGGTATCTGCCATGACGCGCACGCCGGGCGTTTGATCGCCCAGCAGTTCTGTCAGCATACGACGCACTTCAACGGGATCGACGTGCTGCACCGCATAGAACCGAACCGGTTCACTTTCCCACTGCCCGCGCGCATCGCAGCAGGTTACGCCAACGACGATCGCTGTGACGATCGTCGCGGCCAGCCTTTGCCACCGTTGATTCATCCCGCCGCTCCCTAGACCATGGCCGTGACCGTGACCGTCTCACGCTGCCGAACATTCCTGATATCTGGTAAAACCAATGCGACAAAGTAGTCCACGGCCGATTATCAGACAACGGCGAACAGCGCTGGTGGGTGATGGGTTTTTGCTTCCGATCGGTCGATGTTCTCGTCAGCGGCAGAACCTGCTGTTGAGTTTCCGGACGCAGCAGATTGGGACGCTACCGAGTGAGTTTGCTCCTGCGGATTCTGCGGATTCTGCGGGAGCTTTGGCGCTGGCCTTCTTCCGTCTACTCAACGCACCTCGCACGCTAAGTTGCGGACGGTGAAATGAACGGCAATTCGTGAGCGGCACGGCGCTAGCCGCCGGTTGTGCCAGCGCGGTACCGGCGACTAGCGCCGGGCCGGTGACAGTCAACGAACTACCGAGTGGCTTCGGCAAAACTCTGGCCGATGTTCAGCGTCAGCCGGTCTTCTCCCGATTGAATCACGACGCTTTCTTCCGTCACGCTTACGATTCGTCCGCTCAAAGCCGTCGTGTTGAAGTCCGCTCCCGCCGCCAGCTTGTGGACCCGATCGTTGATCTGTTCTGTCACCCACGCCGTGGGAACTCCGTTGCGGTACGTCACGGCACTCAGGATGGTTAGCTTCATGGGATCTTGATGATCGATGCCAATCCCAAAGATGTTGTCCCGCGCAATCACGTCGTAGTCGCGTAATTGATCGGACGCTAGGTTGCCCGACGATCCTTTGGCAAGCGACGTTCTTTTTGTTCCAGGCAACACTAGGGCTTCGACGCTCATCGACAGATCAAACTGTCCTGACCCCGAAACTGGATTCAGTCGCAGATTCACAATGCGGTGCAATTGCGCTGAGTTTTCAATCTGAAACAAAGCGGCTGTGATCTGCGGCAGCGTTCCGCGCGCCTGCACGTTGAAGGGCATCGATCGATACAATCCGCGTCGATTGGCGGGTGAACCGGAATCGACCGTGGCACTTCTGAGCTTCGCAGATCGGATCGATTCCAGCAGCCAGTTGCGGTACAGCGATCGAGCGGTTTCGGTATCTGTTGGCAACGACGTCTGCTGCCATGCGGCGATCTTCTGACCGGCTTCTCGGCTTTCGGCCAGCAGCGCTTCGCGTTCTTTGATTTTGTCGCGCAGTTCGTTGTTTTCGCCATTCAACTGCTGCAGCGGCCCCTGAATCATCGACGACAGCACGTAATCGCCAGCTCGAGCAACACCCATCGCGATCAGCAGTCCCAGCAGAATTTGTTGTCGTCCCAGCTTCATGGCTGATCCTCCAACGCCGTCGCCACCGCAGGTTTGGTCGGTGCATTCGCCGGTGTCTTGGCGGTCGTCTTCGGTTTAACGGCAGCGGCGGCAGAGCTGGAATCGATGGTTCGGTGACTCGTGTATTTGTCTTTGCTGCGGCTTTTTACAGGCATGGTCGTCTGAAAACTCCAGAGACTTTTGTTGCCATCCTTGAGTTCCCGGATGCCTGGTGTTTTTGGCGCGTGCCACGAATCGCGGAGCTGTTCTTCCATTTTGCGAATCGTACCGGGGCTTTGACTGGTTCCTCGAAACGAAACCGTATAGCCCGATCCGGACGCCGCGCCGGAAAACTGCTGCAGCACGAGTTCCGGACTGGACGGCGTGCGAATGGTGATATCGCGAAGTTCATCCAGCCAGCTGAGTCGGCCGTTTTCCCATGCCGTCAGCACTTTGGCGAGGTTACGTTTCGAACGCGTTTCCTTCACCAGTTCATCAAGCTCTCGGACTCGAGTCTTCAGCTGTGTGTTTTCGGCGGTGGCGTCGGCGAACTGATTGTGAACATAGTACCAGCCAACACCAATCAGCATGGCTGCAGCGGCGACGCCTGCCAGGATTCGGTTGCGTTTCTGAGTGGCCTTGGGAGGGCGTTTGGGGTGCAGAAAATCGATAGGCGGCGGCTGGTCCATCGCGTTCAGCTTGAGTGCTGCCACCAGCGGAGCGTAGGCGCTTAACGACGCATCACCGGCCTCGCCTTCAATCAGCGACTTCACGGACAATCGAGTGACCTCGATGCCCAATTGATCGGTGAGTCCTTCCATCAGAGCGGTGGACTCGATTTCGGAACCAATCACCACGACGTGACTGATTTCGAGGTCACCGCCATCCACCGACTCCGTCGTCAGCAGTGTTCGAGAAACTTCGGTGGCGATGTATTCGGCTTCATCATCGCCTTTCATTTCCGGAGCCAGCCGCAGACTACGCGACATGACTGGGAGTCCACCGTGTGTGACCAGCAAATGAGCTGATTGTTGTCCTTTACTGATCAGCAGCGTCGCCGACGAATCGCCGTCAACAGGCCCAAGAGCAAACAGCGCCAGGGAATGAGTGACCACGACGGCGTTGGTTTGAACACACCCGGATTCGTCTGCCAGGCGTTGGACCAACTGCTGATCGGTTTCGGTCAGCGACATAACGTTGACGCTGCGACGACCTTCGGTGGTTTCTGGAAAGACGATAAAGTCGACCACGCTGTCGTCTGTCATTCCCGGCAACTTTCGGGACGCCATGTTGCGGACGATGGTCGGCAGCTCGGCATCCGTCGCGGGAGGCACGGCAAACGTCACAGAATCCACCATCGCTCGATTCACACACAGCAGCAACCTAGCCTTGGACGCCTTCAGTTCTTTGACCAACGCAACTAGGCACGGCACGGGATCTGTTTCTGCAGACCCAGCCAGTGACGCAGTGTTGTCTGGTTCGGTGGCGTCCGGCGTGGCCTTGTCATCGGACGGCGGCGGCACCATCGGTCGTTCGCCCGCCTGAATCACGCGCAGCACGCCGTTCTTGCCTGATTCGCCGTAAACGAATCGCAGTGCGAACGGGTTCCAACTGACGGCCAGAAGTTTGCTCATGCAGATCGAAACATTTGGTTGAAGGCCGAATCGTTTAACCGCGGGCCCAGCGGGCCGCGCGGTGATGTGAGGTGAGGTGTCGCGCGGCACGCTGGGCACGCGGTGAAACTAGCTATCAAAATCCCGTAACCCTGCTTTCCAAACGCTCAATCGAAACAGACAGACCTAACTCGGATTTGTCCTGCCAGTTTAGTCGTCGAGGAGACTTGTGGGCAGCATCAATCGTGATTTTTCGCCGCAGCACGGGGCCTCCGACGGGCCGATAAACGATGATTTCGCCTGTCTGAACATTGCCGCCCGTGGTCAAATGGCGATAGATGCGGCGGTATGTTGGCAGGTCAACAATCTGCCGCGTCAGCAACCATAACGTCGATTGTCGTTCCGCCTGATCGATGCTGTCGCGCTGCTGGACCAGTTGCGACGCGGAGGTCGGGTCGCCGATGAGTGCTCGCAGCACCGACTCCGATGCGAGGTTGATATTGATGCGGCCCGTCAGAACGTCCGTCGTTTCCGTTGTCAGCCGATCTTCCAACACGGCAAATGTCGCCAGTGACGACGAATCATCCAGACGCAACGGACTGTTTACCAGTTGACCACCAACCAATGCCGGCAATTGCACAGAAGATTCCATCAGGTCACTCAGGTTGGTGATCAACATCGGCGACGATGATAGGGAGCCCGCGCTTGACAGTGACGATGAATTCAGATCGATCGACAACGGCGTGACGCCCAGCGACGTGGAATAAGAAATTCCGAACATCCGGGCCAGCGCTAAATAGCGCGCGACGTCTTCCGGAAGGAACTGCTGCAACTGCGATTCTAGTTCCTGAAGATTGTTCGTCGCTGGCGTGCTGCCGTTCAGCCGTAGTCGAGGGAAACCGTTTGAGTCGCTGTTGCGTTCAGCGGACACGACCGTCAGATAGTGATGCCAGCCGCGAGTGTCGTTCAGTTCTGTCGATGCCCCGCCCGTTGGGATTTCTGAGGAATGACTGCCGTAAAACGTGTTCCGAATCACGCCTTTGACAAACAGAAGTTCTTCCAGACTTTCGGGAATCGAATTCCGCACTCGGTACGGATGATCCAGCCGCAGATAGTGTTCGGATTCCGCTCCGAATTCACGCGCGTCATCGTCGGCATCGATCCAGTCCAGAATGCCATCGGCGGCATCGTCTGTCATGCCGGGAATCTGCAGCAAGGCGCGGCGACCACGGCCTGGTTCTTCGGCGTCCCATTGCAATACCGTCGCCAGATGCAGACGAGACGATTCGTTCTGAAGTCCAAACTGCAATGGCGAATGCAGGCCCCCGCTGTCGGCGTTGTCTGTCGTCAGTCGTTCCAATTCAACATCAGAATCGAAATCCGCAGCATCCGCCGACCCCCTGTTCACATCTGGCAAATCTGCCACCACGGCAAACCGCCACATGGTGTCGAAGTCTGTCGCACGGTTGTCGGCTGCTTCACTGCGGTCGTCTGCACCGGCAGTCGGCAGATCGGCAAACGAAAGAGTCTTCGCCTGGAAAAGCTCCGGCGCGTTCTGCAACTGCGGGAACTGTTGCGGGAACCGCGCTTGTTGTTCGCAAATCGTCAGCAGGTAACTTTCGGCGCTGGCCAGCATCTGTTGCCCCTGCAGCAGATCTCCGTTGATTCGAGCGGCTTCGTATTCGGTCGTCATTTCCGCCAGAAAACCGAACCCCGCCAACGCAATCATCACGACCAAAACCAGCACGACAATTAACACGACGCCGTGTCGATGGGCCGGCCTGAAGTTCTTGGGAAATCGATTCATCACAGCGAATCCTCCACCCCACCCGCCGTCGCGCTGGCGGGGCTGCGGACGGTGTCGAGCAGAATGGTGCGTTCGAATCGTGTCGCTCGAACAACGGATGCCGCCGCATCTGTCGAAGCATCCGGCGCTATCGCTTGTGCCACGTTCGTCGCAGCGCCGGTTTGCCCAGCAAGCAGGTCTGCTTCGGGACGGGATGAGTTCAGAGAATTCCACTGCTGAGCAGCGGCGGAAGAAACCACATCGATGGACACTCGCACGGCGGCTGGCAGCTGAGAACTTTGATCCGCCGACCACGAATCCTGCCACGTCTGCCCGTTGAAGTATTGAAAACGACAACCCACGATTTCCGGAATTCGTTCGAAGCTGACTGCGGGCATTCCCGAATCGGTGCCTTCCGTTTCTGCAGCCAGCGAATCCGCCGCAGGAAACAGCAGAGCTTCCAAAGTGGCTCGACCAACCGCCACATCGTCGGTCGCCATGTTTTGTTCGACCGTCGATTGCTGAGCCACCAGTGATTGAAATTCGCTGGAGTTCGCCTGCAGCCGATACAACCCGCTGCTTAACGCATTCAGGCTGTCCGCCGCACCCGGTGCCTGCAGTTGATAGACAATGGTCTGAAATTCCGGCACGTGCGCGGCTTCACCGGCGGGCAACTGCGCTTTCGAAAACTGGCGACCACCGCCCAGTTCATTCAGCAGATCCATGTCGGACGGCGCTTTGTGAACCGGAACAACAAAACGTTGCCCGCTTAATCTGATCGCAGTGGCGGTGCCAGTCAGCGACATCTGCACGGGCGGCAACCGGGATGTTGTGTCGTTGCCGAATGAGTCTGCGATTTC
>JBDNHJ010000186.1:0-16749 GCA_041688835.1 Fuerstiella sp. | reverse complement strand
GCAGCAATACACCAAGAGAACACCATAGCCCCGCACACCGACTCAATGACAAAGCCTACGATCCCAACTGGCTACACAACCTGCAAATTTCCGCCTCGCTACAGGGGTTTCACAACCGTACATAGATTCCGGTAGGGTCAGCAAAAAACATGACCAAACGAAATCCAGGAAACGAACCGATTGAAGTCCATTGTCGATACTTTCTATGGCGTCTCTCTAGCCGGAACGGTGTGTGGCAAGCCGACGGCAGAAGAAATTCTACAAACGCAGGGAGGCACTCGCTCGGCAGAGGCGATCTAGATCAGGCAATGCGAACCGTTCACGACCTTAGTGTGCGAGTTGCTGTCGACGTCGGAGTTGCAGATCAGCGACAATTGCAGAAGGCCGGACGTACAATGCTTGAGATTTCTACGGGAAATGCACTGTTCGTAGATCACATACGACGCCCAGCATTCGCCGCTGGGCCAAACGAGTCAACGCGTAGGCGATACGAACGGATCCTGCGAACACTGCAGAAATTTACTATCGAATACGACATCGAGTATTGGGAACAAGTCGACGGTTCGGTACTAAACCATTTTCTCAAATCCCGAAGTAACGACTGTTCGCACGCGAGAATCGTTACTGAAGTTTCATTGATCAAATGGTTGCATGCTTTTCTTATTGCGGAACGCCACTTGAATGCAGACTGCGCTTTCAGATACGAAGTTGTTCGCGCTAAATCATGCTGTGGCGGCACCGTATTTTGGTGCAGAGAACCGATTTTGTCAGTGTTTTTCAGTTTTCGCAGCCTGCTGTGCCAAACTGGGGCGAACCGGCGTACTATATAGCGTGTCGAAGGGTCGAAGGGTCGCATGAGCGCAGTTTCGACGGTTCTGACGATCTACTAGTACGCACGTTATTTCAGGTTTAAGCGATGTCATCTGACGATTTTATTTCGGTCCCCGCTTCGCAGCCCACTTCAGACGCGGCCGCTGCAGAGCCGCCGTTGACGGAAGCAGGGGCGATTCCGAAGGCTGGTGAGCAGCAGCCGACGCCGCAAGAAATCGAAGCCGAAATGAAGGCGGAAATTGATACCTCGTTCGACACCGTCACTATCACGGCTGCTCGATCGGCCGACCTGTACAGTCGCAGTCTGGCCAACGCTGTGCTGACGGCTCAATGTGCCGACGAAATGCGCGCACGGGATGTTGTGGTTCTGGACCTGACTAAGATTGCTTCGATCGTGGACTTCTTTGTCATCGCGACGGGCACCAGTCGCCGCCAGATGCACGCGATTGCTGACGAAGTGAATCGCAAGTTGAAGTGGGAAGGCCAAAACGAACGACTGGGCATCGAAGGCTATCGCACAGAAGCCAACTGGGTGTTGATGGACTTCGGCGACGTGGTCTTGCATGTGTTCACCGAAGAAGGCCGAGCATTATATGATCTCGAAAATCTGAAAGCCGATGCTAAACGCGTCGACTGGAAGAGTCTGCTGCCAGAATCCGCGAAAGGTGGAATCAGCAAGGCCACCACAGATGCGGAATCGACTGTTGAATGAGTCTCAGCCACAACTTCCACCACTCAGCGCTGCAGAACAGGCACGCTACGAATGGCAGATGTGGACGCCCGATGTCGGAACCGCCGGGCAGCGGAAATTAAAGCAAGCCAGTGTGTTGATTTCGCGCGCTGGGGGCGTGGGCGGCACTGTAGCCTACTATCTGGCGGCCGCCGGAATCGGCAAACTGGTGATTGCTCATGCGGGCAACGTCAAACCCAGTGACCTAAATCGCCAGCTGTTGATGACCACCGACGGTTTAGGAAAATCGCGCGCGGAATCAGTCGCTCGACGACTGCGGGAGCTTAACCCACACGTCGAAACAGTGTGTGTAGCAGAAAACATTTCCGAAGCAAACGTCGACGAACTGGTGCAGCAAGTCGATTTCGTCGTCGACGCGGCTCCGCTGTTCACAGAACGGTTTGCCATGAACCGAGCGGCCGTGCAGCAGGGCAAGCCTTTGATCGAATGCGCGATGTACGATCTGGACGCTCAACTGACCACCATCATCCCCGGTCAGACACCCTGTTTGCGATGTCTGTATCCCACAGATCCACCGACTTGGAAGCGTGAGTTTCCTGTGTTCGGAGCCGTCTCGGGCATGATCGCGGCGATGGCAGCGGTCGAAATCATCAAGCTAGTCACGGGCATCGGCGAACCGTTAACCAATCGCATGCTGTGGGCCAATCTGCGCACAATGGCATTTCGCACACTCCCCATCGCTCGCCGCCCAGACTGCGATGTCTGCGCCGGGACGTAAGCATCCGGGATTCGTTGGCCGGAGGGCTTGACGTGCCACGGGGTGGCAGATGCTGGCAGAGCCTGCCTGTGTGTGTGGCGTAGCCGTCGGAAAGCGTTCTGGAACGAGCAAGCGACGGCCAACGTGGTTTGTGAACAGAACGCGTGAGAGCGGTTTCCGATCGCCAAGGCGACACAGCTAGCCTGACGGCAAACTGTGCCACCCGATTGTGCGGCCGCCCTTAGCGATTTCGGTCGTGTTCTCGCTGAGCAAAACCGGTGCGGATCAGTGGCAGCGGCAGCAGCGCGGTCAGCAGTGCTAACCCAGCGAGGCCCGAATAGCTGATGGTGTAGTCGGCGAATCGTTCGCCAAACTGCGCCACCAAGGGGGGGCCGATGGCACCCACGCCGAATCCCATCATGTTGCTAAAGCCAAACCCCACACTGCGCCGTCGTGACGGTAAAAATTCGGGCAGCAGGCTGTTGTACAGTGGCTGATTCATGAAGTGTACGAATGCCCAACCGCAGGCGGCGATCAGTCGCTGCGAGCCTTCGGCAAATGTCATCCACACCAAGAATGGAATGTTGGCGGCGTACACACCCGATAGCAACAGAGGCAGTGTTTGGGGGCGCGCGATTCGACCAGCCGTCCATTGTCCGAAGGCTCCACATATCAATGCCAAGGCGGCGGCGTAGTTTCCCATAGCAGCGTCGGAAATTCCTGTGCCGGTCCACTGTTCCAACAACAGCAGAGCGTTCGATTCTTTCAGGTAGCGCGGCAGAAAATGCAGCACACCACCGTACACGATTCCAGACAGTGCCGTGCCGATGACCAGCAAAGTGTAGGGCCACAATTGAAAGGTGGTCTGTGAAGATTTTGCCGGCGCGACATCGGGGATGTTCCCATCGTTGTCTTGAACGTCGTTCGGTTCTGGTTTTAGCAGCAGCCAAATCAGCAGCCCCAACCCGCCGCTCAGGATTCCCAACAAAAGATAGTAGCCTCGCCAATCCCCCGGTCGCACAGTCAACATCAGTCCGGCAAGAAACGGGGCCGACGCAATGCCGATCGAACCGAAGATGCCGTGAATCCCGAGTGCGCGCGTGCGTTCTTCCGGCCGCGTTTGATTAGCCAGCAACGCTAATCCGGCGGGATGGTACATGCTGGCAAAGGCACCCAGCACAAACAATTGCGAGTACACAACAGACGATGTTCCGGTATACAAAAACGAGGCCGAAACCAGCGCGGAGCCGAATAGATACAACACCAAAATTCGTTTTTCGCCAAAGCGATCGGCCAACAGTCCGGCAAAGAAGGCCCCGATGCCATACGGCAGTCGGAGCGCTGTGCCCAACAATCCGGATTCGCTGATTGACAGCGAGAAGTCGTCTGAGATGACCTGTTCGACGCTGGCAATTGATTGTTCCAGCAAATGCACCATCGCATGGGCGCCGGAAACAAGCAGGATGATTTTCACGATACGGGACGAACGAGTCACTCAGGAAGGCACCTTGCAGCAGTCAGATTCACGGGAAATGCTCGAACATCTAACCACGAATGGACACAAATGAACACGAATAGGCGGCATAAAATTCGTGCGAATTCGTGTTCATTCGTCGTTCAAAACGCACGGGCAGAGAATCCGGTAAGGGGCAAGAAGTTTCAGCAAGTCACCGCAACATTCGACGGCAAGCGCGTTACCCCACCGTTGTGGCCTGGATCAGCAACGCAAAGGTGGTAAACGCGCCGACGAAAAACGAGACACTCAAACCAATCAACGCCAACGCTTTGGGAGTTCCGTAAAGTGCTCCGTACAAACACACAAACAGCGACACCATGGTTAGCACTGTTCCTAGCAGAATGAGCGTCATCACCAGCCACATCTGCCATGCTCCCGGCTGCAGTTCGGTTGCTTGGCCGGTGGCGGACAGCCAGCAGACAAAACCAAACCAACCGGCGTGGCAGACCAGTTGCAGCATGCTGAGCAAAAAACCGACGTACCCGAAACGATTGCGACGAACCTGCGTCAGAAACGATTCATCATCAGCCTGCGGCGGCGGCACTGCAGACGCTTTTGCAGGCGCGGGCTGGTTGACAGGCTTGGCTTTGTGGCCTTTGGCTTTGTTCGTTTTGGACTTACGTTTTTTCAAGGAGGTCACAGTTGTTCGAGAATTTGCTGGTGAGTTGGAAACTCGTCGGTGTCGTGCTTGCAGTAGATCCGCTGGCCATCGACTTCGACATCGAAGATTCCGCCTTTGCTTTCGATCAATTCTGCGTCAACACCGTTCGCTGCTTTGATGGCGGCCGCCAAACTGGTGGCCTGCGGAGTATAGTTTCACATTACGCAGTAGGTGATTCGGATTTTCATGGGTATGATCATTCGCGGGCAAATCGGAAGCATGACGGAAGGCGGACCTTGTTCCGCGAAGTGGATAGTATAGCCGTTTTGGGTCAACTTTCCACAACCTAGTCTGCGACCACGGGTTAAACATCAACAATGTCTCACCTTGCCCTGCGTGCAGTAGAGTTCGAGCGTTGTGTTGTCTGACGATTTTGCGGGTGTGCCGGAACTGCGGCCGTAGCGGCATGTTTCGGCCTACGCTGTTGAACGACCATTGAATAGGCGACCGTCACAGCGCGGAATTGCATTCCGGGTCGGATCAGTCAAACTGGCGGTTGCGAACGGGGCGGATTTGGGTTCGGGCATTCAGAAGCCAGCGATAATTGTGAGAGACACGAGACCATGATCATTGACGCTCATCAGCATTTCTGGCAGTTGGATTTGCCATTCCAATATGGCTGGTTGCACACGCCGGAGCACAAGGCGATTTGTCGGAGTTATTTGCCAGCCGATCTGAAGATTCATCTGGACGCCTGTGGGATCGACAAGTCTGTCTTCGTCCAGACTCAGCATGACGTCGCAGAAAACCGCTGGGTTCTGGAGCTGGCGGAACAGCACGCCTTTATTGCAGGCGTCGTGGGTTGGGTTGATTTAGCTTCGGAAGAATGTGAAGCCCAGCTGGTGGAGTTCAAAGACCATCCGAAATTTGTGGGCATTCGTCACGTCGTGCAGGATGAACTGAACCCAGACTTCATTGTGCAGCCGGATATCCTGAGAGGATTGAAGGTGTTGCAGAAGCATCACGTGCCATACGATTTGTTGTTTTATCCTGAGCACTTAAAACACGCGGCAACGTTGGGTGCGGAGTTGCCGGATCTGCCGATGGTGATCGACCACTTGGCCAAGCCGAAGATTAAGGATCAGGTGACGGCCGGTTGGATTGACGATCTGCGAGCGGCGGCCAAGTTTCCCAACATGTATTGCAAGCTGAGCGGCTTGATCACGGAGGCCAACTGGGAGACTTGGCAACCGTCGGATTTGAAGCCGTATGTCGAAGCAGTGCTGGAAGCGTTCGGCCCAGAACGCTGCATGTACGGCAGCGACTGGCCCGTATGTGAACTCGCCGGAAGCTACGAACGAGTCTACCGCGCGCTGGTGGAAGTGTTGGGGCCGATTAGCGAATCGGAACGGACGGCGATCTTTGGTGGAACGGCTGAGAAGTTCTACGGGTTGCGGTAGTGCAGCGATCGAATGCAGCAAATTGTCGCTCGGTGGTCCCCACCGAGACTCGTCCTCACGTGCATGAGTTTCTTTGCGTCACGAGCCGTTTGGGGCTCGCCACGAATCCGAAACACGCCGCGTTTTCGTGGCTCAAGTCCGTGACTCAAGTCCTTGGCGAGCGCCAAAACGGCTGGTGTTATGATGTCCGGTTCTTTCTGAACCAGTGCTTGTGCTCACAGTGGAGACCACCGAGCGACAGTGCCAAGCTAGTATCGTAGTTCAAGGGCGACGGATGGTCCGCTGAGTGCGAGGTTGCTGCCGATACCGTAGTCGTCGTCGGCGAGTGTGTCGTTCAGCCAGAACTGAGTTTCCCAGGCCGCTCGCACTTCAAACTGCATTCCGCTTTCAGACACGGCTGTCCATGCAACTCCCAATTGGTTTTCGATGACGTGCATGATTTCGTCTTCGACCGATCCATAAGCCAAGCCGGCCGACGGTTGGCCATTGTGCAGTTCGCCCAGCAGAAATGAACCTCGCAAATTACCGAACAGCGAGAAGCCAGAATCGCCCAATTGGCGTCGCCCGTCGATAGCTGCGGTGGCTCCAATACCTTCGAATGTCAGTTGGCCGGGAGCAATCACGACGCCGTCGCCCGTGTAGCCGAGGTAGCCGTAGCGGACACCGCCGGAGACGCCCAGATCCCAGTGTCGCAGGCGGTTGCGGAACGTGACTTCGGCGTCGACGACGTCCAGTTTGAGTCCCAAGCTGCCTCCACCAAATCGACTGGCCAGATCAATCCCATTATTTAGGGCGAAATATTGTGCGCGAATCCCGAGTCCGCGATCGTCTTCGTAGCCCAGTTTTAGACGGGTGGCTGTTCCGTACGTCGGATCGACCCACTTACCGCCGGTGGATGTGGCGCTGCTGTTGGCACCGCTGAGATACGGGCGTAGAAAGCTGGCTTCTGCGGCAAAGAAGATTCCGCCACTGCCGGCTTCTCGACAGGACATTTGATGTTCCACGTTTCGCAAGAGATTGCGGCTTTGCGTGGATTGGTTTTGCTGCAGCCATTGAACCTGATTTTCAAGCGACGAAATTCTCGCCTGCAGGATGTCGTCATCACTGTCGCTGCTGTGGATCGCAGGCGATTCGACGATTGGTTCAAAGAGAAATTCATCGGCTACGACAGGCACCGCGCACACGGAAACTGCGGCGATCAGTGAGCATAAAAAGCGAGGTTGCATTGACATACATCTCCTTACGGCGAAAGTGGCGGCCCGCATTAGTAGCAACGTTGCGCTGTCCGTCCATCGGAGTGCGCAGATGTTTCGCCAAGGACGATGCTACTGATGTTGTGCTCTGCTGGGGAAAATACGGATCAGTAGCGCTGTGGGCTATCATCAGCCATGCTGACCGGTTGGCATGATATTTGTGCCGGTCCGCACGCCAATCGTAATAATCGTGACGACTCGAACATCTAGCACGCGGGTATGCCCTTAAAGCGGTTGGGATTGGACCGGTCGTACGGTTTGTGTGCTGGGTGACGATGATGTCGATCGGCTCTGGGAATTGTCTGTCGTCCCTGCCGGGACTGAATCGCGGTCAGCTTCTGCTGAGTGTTAGTTGTTTAGCAGCAGGTCAAGGAAGTCGTCGTCTCCGAATAGCAGTTGCACGTCGTGATCATGGTCGTGATCAGCGTGGTGTGAGTGCTGAACGGGTTCGAGTGTGGGTGTCATGATGTGCTGTTGCGAATCGTGATTGTGTCCTAACAAGTGTCCCAGTTCGTGAGTGATGACGTCGTCCAAGCGGATTCGTCCGACTTCGTCATCGTGTGTTGCCCAGCCGAAGCCAGCGGCGTCCTCGTCCAGATAGATGCTGCCATTGGCGGCCAGTCCCAGAGTTCTGTTAGGTAGGTCTGTGATGACGACGTTGACGTGTCGCAGAGCTTCTAGAGCAGAGTGGCTGGCACCTTGCGAGGCCCAGTAGACGATTGCATTTTCGAGTGCCGCGTCGATGTCGTCGTGGTCGACCTTTGTCGCCGCTGCGTGTTGTGGAACCGCATGTTCTGCGGCCAGCAACGTGGTGGAAACGGATTCGATTCGCACGGCATCCGCGATCACAAACTGGTTGGCAGCGTTGGTGAGTGTGACCTTGAGTGTCGTGCCGGTGATGTCGACAGTGGCGATGTTTTCCCATGCAGATCCTTGATCGGTGAGGTCGTTGGGTGCCAGTTCTTGGTTCAGATCTGCCTGCCCAACGGTGGTTGTCCCGTCGTAGATTGTGAACGGAGCATCGGTCGCTCGATTGGCATGGGGAACCCATGTTGTGGCGACCATGTAGCGACCCGGAGTCACGTCGAATGTCCAGGTCGAAACAGATGAACCATTTCCCGCAGCCGCGTAGCCGAGGTCGGATTTATGGCCGGCCGCAAAGTTGATAAAGCCGTTTGCAGTGTGAGCTGCGTCTCCATTGTCGATAATTTGAGTCACGGGAGTGGTTGTGATTGGTGGCGACGTGGGTGGAGGTGTCGTTGGCGTCGTAATCGGTGGTGTCGTAGCGGCACCGACGGATTCGATTCGGATCGCATCGGCGATGACAAATTGATTGGCGTCGTTGGTTAGCGTAACCTTCAGCGTTGTGCCCGTGACGTTAACAGTGACGACATCTTCCCAACCTGCACCCGCTGCGGTGAAGTCGTTCGGTGCCAGTTTTTGATTGATGTCTGCTTGGCCGACAACCGCCGCACCATCGTAGATTGTGAACGGTGCATCGGACGCTCGATTCGCATGCGGAACCCAGGTGGCAGACACTTTGTACTGTCCCGGAGCCACGTTGAACGTCCAGGTCGAAACCGCGAGGCCTCGACCAGCAGCCGCGAATTGCAGGTCTGACTGATAGCCACCACCGAAGGCCGCAAAGCCTTTCGATGTGTAAGCGGTGTCTCCGTTGTCGACAATCTGAATCGACGGAGTGGTGACGGGAGGCGTCGGTGGCGTGACAACAGGTGGCGTGACAACCGGCGGCGTCACGACAACGGGCGGTGTCACGACAACGGGCGGTGTTGTTGTTGTGACCGCACCGACCGATTCGATTCGAACAGCGTCCGCGATCACGAACTGATTGGCGGCGTTTGTCAGCGTGACTTTCAGCGTCGTGCCGGTGACATCCACCGTGATGATATCTTCCCATGCGGTTCCGGCATCGTTGAAGTCGTTCGGCGCGATTTCTTGATTGACGTCTCGCTGCCCGACAACAGTACTGCCGTTGAAGACGGTGTACGGAGCGTCCGTGGCACGGTTGGCATGAGCCACCCATGTGGACGACACCTTGTAGCGTCCCGGCGTGACGTTGAACGTCCATGTCGAAACCGATGAGCCGTTGCCCGCTGCCGTGTAGCCGAGGTCCGACTTGTGCCCGGCACCGAAGATCAGGAAGCCGTTTGATGCGTGGCCCGTTTCGCCGTTGTCGATGATCTGCACGACTGGTGTGGTGACGACTGGTGTGGTGACCGGCGGCGTTGTCACCGGAGGATTCGTCACCGGTGGCGTTGTGACGGCACCGACAGATTCAATTCGAACCGCGTCCGCAATCACGAACTGGTTAGCGGCGTTGGTCAGCGTCACCTTCAGCGTTGTTCCGGTGACATTCACAGTGACAATGTCTTCCCACTGCGAACCATCGTAGGCGAAGTCGTTCGGAGTCAGTTTCTGGTTCACGTCCTGTTGGCCGACGATGGTCGTGCCGTCGTACACCGTGAACGGCGCATCGGAGGCTCGATTGGCGTGCGCCACCCAAGTGGATGATACCTTGTACGTACCCGGAGTCACCGTGAAGGTCCAAGTCGACGTCGCGGTTCCACTGCCTGCAGCGGCGTAGCCAAGGTCAGACTTGTAGCCCGCACCGAAGTTGGTGAATCCGGTTGACGTGTGTCCGCTGCTGCCGTTGTCGATCACCTGAATCACTGGATCGACTGGAGCCGTCGGCGCTGTGGGGGCCGTCGGAAGCGGCGGAGGCGTCGGGATTGGCAACGCAATGTAGGTTCCGTCGATATTTTCCGGTCCGCCGAGTGTTTGGAAGCTGGTGTTGGCAGGAACGTTGGTGCCCGCTGCATATGGGTCTCGAATGGACTGATCCTGAGCCAAGAACAGTTCGCCGTCGTCTTCGATGGCCAGTTCGCCATCGGGTTCGAGCAATCGGTACAACGGATCAGCACCTTCGCCGTATCCCAGCATCGTGACGAACGCCACAATGGCCGGTGTGATGTGCGTGATGACCGTGGGTGGCGATGTGGGATTCGTGACGTCTGAGAACAAGCGGCTGATTGGGAAGACGAACGTGTTCTGAGCCTTCGTCCAATCGTACGCTCGATCCGCACCCGTGTTGCCGATCAGGATGTCTCGTTCCGTGCCACCGAACATAAAGTCGGCATCGTTGAATGGGCCGACATCCGGGACGTTGTTCAGTCCGCCGTTGGTGGCCAGGTTGTCGTCGCCGTTCAGTAGGTCGAAACCTTCGCCGCCGAAGATGCGGTCGTTCATGGTTCCGCCCACCAGCCAGTCGTTGCCCGTGTCGCCGAAGATGCGGTCCTTACCGTCTTCGATTTTGTTGCCTGAACTATCGGTAGCGTCAAAGTTTAACAGAAAGCCGTCGATGCGAGCCAACGCGTCGTGTGTGTTGAAGTCTGCGAATCGCCCGGTCGTCGTGTCGAACGGTAGTGGAGGCACGTTGCCCTGAGCGGCGGTGGTGTAGAATGCGTCCAACGCTTCGGCTCCAGAAATCGCGTCGTCGCCAGCACCACCGTGCAAGAAGTCGTCACCCAGTCCACCGTAGATGGTGTCGTGCCCGCCCAGTTCGAAGGGCGACAGCGTGGCGGATTTGTGCAGCGTGTTGGTGATGTAGATAAAGGCGGCGGTGTCTTGGTTGCCTTGAGGCACGATGGACTGTTGCAGATTGGCCGTGGTCAGGTTGTACAGCAGTTCCGTTTGGCCGTTGCGGCTGGTGGAAATAATTCCGTCGTCGCCCAGGATGCCGTCTTCACCGGCCCCGCCGAACAGTCGGTCGTGGCCGTTGCCGCCGAAGATGTCGTCGTCCTGTCCATGACCGAACAGCACGTCGTTGCCCGTCATGCCGTGAATCACGTCGTCGCCGGATTCACCATGAGCGACGTCGTCACCGCCGATATCAGTCGTGTCATCGCCAGCGGTGTAGTCCAGTAAATCGATGGCTCGCGGTATGATCGAAGCCGTGCTGCTGTAGTTGTCGTAGGTGAATTTCAGGAAGCCGGAACCGTCCGTCAATTGATAGATGTTGGCATTGTCGCCCACGATGTAATCGGCGTCGCGAGCATGCCCTTCCGCTGATAGGTCACCCTGATGATTGCGAGCGATCTGAGTGCCGGAACCGCCGAAGATGGTGTCCGCACCGTCTGGTCGCTGATTGACATTCGTCAGGCTGTATAGGTTCGAACTACCGCCGATGAGGTCGTCTTGGCCGAGGTTTCCGAACAACAGGTCGTTGCCGCCGTTGCCTTCGATATAGTCATCGCCGTCTCGACCAATGCCCGCAAAGTCATCCGTGGAAACCAGCGTGTTGCGAATGTCGTTGGTGATGGCACCGGTGTTGTCGAGTAACGAACCGTCGCCGAGAATGGCGTCGTCGCCGAGTTGTCCGAAGATCACGTCGTCTTCGGCTCCACCCGCAATCTGGTCGTTGCCGAAGGTGCCTGCAGCCGGGGCTGTGCTGTGATCGAACAATTCAACGTCACGTTTCGGCACGCCGTTCGGATCGGTCACGGCTGCTGTGTTCACCAGTGGCGTACCATCGGTCGCATAGATTGCCGCACCAGACAAGGTGCGGAATCGCTGATCTGTGCTGCGCGGGTTTCGTAGAATCGACGCGTTGTCACCCACGATAAAGTCGAAGCCAGCACCGCCGTCGATGATGTCGTTGCCATCGTGACCGCCAGCCACAGTGTGGCCGCCGAACAGATCGTCGTTGTCATCGTCACCGAAGATGATATCGTCGCCCTGACCACCCACGGCAATGTCGTCTCCAGCACCGGCCAGAATCGTATCGTTGCCGCCAAGATCGACGGTTTGCGTGGCGATTGACTTGAATGAGAACGCATCGCTGAGCGGGTTGAGTGGCAGTTGCTGCCGATCGATGGCTCCGTTGATTTCGCCGTTGTCACCAAAGATCAGGTCGGCACCAGCACCCGCTGTGACGTGGTCCGCTGCTGTTCCCGCAATAATCAGATCATTGCCCGCACCCGTTTGGATGATGTCGTCGTCGCCGATGGTGACGTCCAGAGAACGAAGTTCACGCACAACGGCGGCTGCGTCAATGATCGCTTCGCCGTTGTCGCCCAGCACGATGTTGTCACCGTTGGTGATCGTGATCAGGTCTTTGTCCGTTCCACCGAAGACAAGGTCGTTGTGCATGCCGCTGAGGATCGTATCCTGACCACCGTGAATCACGTGCGTGGTTTGAACGGTTCGCAATTGTCCAGCCGCGTCGATTGTCGCTGTCGCGTTGTCACCGGCGACCACGTTTGTGCCGTCGCTGGCATTGATGTTGTCATCACCGACGCCACCGAACACAAGGTCCGCATCGATACCGGTTATGATAGTGTCGTTGCCGCCATCGGCTGGGCTAATGCTGGTCAGCGTCAGAATCTGCCCAGCGGCGTTGAATGTTGCCGTGGCATTGTCACCGGCGGCAGTGTTCAAACCGTTGTTCAGGACGATGTTGTCGTGACCGAAGCCACCGTAGGCGATGTCTAGGCCGTCGCCCGCGACAATTTTGTCGTCATCGCCGACATTGGTGGCCAGTGACGTGATTTCGATCCATTGCCCGAGGCCATTAAAGACGAATTTGGCATGATCGCCCATCGCGGCGTTCGTGCCTTCGCCAACATTGATGTCATCTTTACCGAATCCACCGATGGCGATGTCACGACCGCTGCCTGAGATAATGACGTCGTCCCCGCCGATGTCGAATGCGTTGCTATCGATAGTTAGCAATTGACCAGCCGCGTTGATTGTGGCGATTCCATTGTCACCGACAACCACGTTGTCACCGTTGGCCGCGTTGATGATGTCCACCGCGTTTCCGCCGAAGATCAAGTCGTGGCCGTCACCTGTGATGATGGTGTCGAGACCGCCGGCTGCCGGGTCGATGGTTTCGACCTTTCGAACCTGTCCCGCAGCATCCACTTCGAATCGACCGTTGTCACCCACGACAAAGTTGTTGCCGCCAGCAATCGTGATGGTGTCGTCTGCGAAGCCGCCCAGTACGATGTCGTCACCGCTACCAGCATCGATTTCGTCGTTATCGCCAACACTCGGTGCGATGGTTTCGATGAGTGTCCACTGACCCAATCCGTTGAAGACGAATTTGGCGTGATCGCCGATGGCAGCGTTGTTGCCCTCGCCGACGTTAATCTTGTCTTTGCCGAAACCGCCGATCGCGATGTCTTGGCCGCTGCCTGTGATGATGTTGTCGTCCCCGCCGATGACAAAGTCAGTGCTGTCGATCGTCAACAGTTCGCCAGCGGCATTCAGTGTCGCCACGCCGTTGTCGCCCATAATCACGTTGTCGCCGTTTGACGCATCGATGGTGTCGACCGCGTTTCCGCCGAAGATCACGTCGTTGCCGTCGCCGGTGGTGATGCCGTCGAGTCCACCGTCGGCTGGATTCTGAGTTCTAATCAGCAACACTTGCCCAGCGGCGTTGATCTGCAGCAGGCCGTTGTCACCGATGACGAAGTTGTCGCCGTTGTCGATGTCGATCGTGTCATTGGCCAGCCCGCCGATAACAATGTCTTCGCCGGAACCCGCCGTAATGATGTCGTCATCGCCCACTGTGGATGCAATCGTGGCGATGTTCAGCCACTGGCCGAGTCCGTCGAATACGAAGCTGGCGTGGTCACCCACCGCTGCGTTGTCGCCTTCACCAACGGCGATGTTGTCTTTGCCGAAGCCACCGATCGCGATGTCTTGGCCAGTGCCGGATGTGATTGTGTCGTTACCGCCGATGGTGACGTTGGAACTGTCAATGGTCAGCAGTTGACCGCTGGCGTTAATGGTCGCGACGCCGTTGTCGCCGACGATTACGTTATCGCCGTGGGCCACGTGAATCGTGTCATTGGCGGTGCCGCCGAAGACAATGTCCCTGCCGTCGCCAGTGTTGATGGTATCCGTTCCGCCATCGGCTGCATTTCGTGTTGTGATCCGCGTGACCTGACCCGCGGCGTTGATATCCAGTTCGCCGTTGTCGCCGAGAACAAAGTTGTCGCCGCCAGCAATCGTGATGCCGTCATTGGCCAGACCGCCCAACACAATATCATCGCCCGATCCGGCTGTGATTGTGTCGTCATCGCCAACCGTGGAAGCAATCGTCTTGATGTTGGTGTACTGCCCCAGTCCGTCGAAGACAAAGCTGGCGTGGTCGCCAATGGCCACGTTGTTACCTTCACCAACCGCGATGTTGTCTTTGCCGAATCCGCCGATCACGATGTCATGACCTGAACCAGTGGTGATGATGTCGTCGTCTCCAATACCCACATCCGCACTGTCGATTGTCAGCAGCAAACCGGCGGCATTCAGAGTCACGAAGCCGTTGTCGCCCAAGACAATATTGTTGCCATTGCCCGCGTCGATCGTATCGTCCGCAGTTCCGCCCAGCACAATGTCGTGGCCTTCGCCGGTGGTGACGGTGTCTGTGCCGCCGTCGATTTCGTTAAGCGTTTCGAGGCGTGTGACCTGACTGGCTGCATCGGCTATGACGCGGCCATTATCAGCTGCCACAAAGTTATCGCCGCCTGCAATCGTAACGCTGTCGTCGCCGACACCAGCCAACACGGCGTCATTGCCGGAACCGAGTGCGATGGTATCGTTGCCACCCAGTGTGGGAGCCGTCGTTTCGGCCACTTGCCACCGCAGGAATTCGATGAACGAAACACTGCCGCTGTCACCGATGACAAGGTTGTCACCTTCGTCACCGTTAATGTCGTCGTTGGCCAAACCGCCGACGATAACGTCGTTGCCAGCCCCCGAAACAATTGTGTCGTCTCCACCGATATTCGTGTCGGTGGAATCAAGCTCAGTTAGCAAGCCTGCCGCGTCGTAAGTCAGCATGGCGTGGTCGCCGATCAGCACGTTCTGGCCGTCCGCTGCGGTAATATTGTCGTTGCCATCGTTTCCAATCACGATGTCATTGCCGACGCCCACTTCTACGGTGTCGCCGTGTCCTTGGCCTGCGTCCAGTGACGTGACCTTGATCAGTCGCGATCCGTGAACGTCCAGTTGACCGAAGTCGCCCACGACAATGTTGTCGCCGTCTCCCGCTTTGATCGCATCTGCCCCCGCACCGCCCAGCACGATGTCGTTGCCGGCTCTGGTGGTGACTTTGTCGTCGCCGTAATGAGCGACATTGCGAGTCACAGTTTGCGTCAGAACGCCCAACAGATCGAAGATGATGTCGCCGAAATCGCCCACCACGATATTGTTGCCGCCGGTGGACTGGACGGTATCGCCCTGTTCGCCACCCACGATGATATCGTTGCCGGTGCCACTGTTGATGGTGTCGATACCGCCGTCGATGTGATCGACGGACGTCATCGAACGCAGAATGCTGGTGGCATCGATATTGATTTCGCCACTGTCACCTATGATGCGATTGTCGCCACCGGCCGTGTTGACGATATCTGCAGCGGTCCCAGCCACGATGACGTCGTGGCCTGTTCCGGTGGTGATGTTGTCGTTGTCACCATTGCTTAGATTTTGAGACACCAACTGTAGCAGTTGACCGACGGTATTGAAGGTCGCGAGTCCGTTGTCGCCCAACACAAGGTTGTCGCCGCCAGCGATTGTGATGTCATCTTTGCCTGAACCACCGACAACGATATCGGAACCCGAACCACTGGTGATGGTGTCGTCACCGGAATAGCTGGTGTCGATCGTTTGCAAACTGGTGACGATTCCGGCTGGCGTAAAGAAGGCTTGGCCGTGGTCGCCGACGATCAGGTTATGGCCTTCGCCCGCGTTGATGATATCATTGCCCGTTCCACCGAACACGATATCGTTGGCAGATACCAGATTGATGATGTCGCCCGCTCCGGCTGTGGGAGTCTTCGTGTTCAGCTTCAGCAATTGTTCCGCTGCATTGAATTCAGCTCGAGCCGCATCGCCCGCCACAATAAATGATGGATCATCAACGCCCGTCGCAGCGGCGATTCCGGTGATCGTATCGCTGCCCGCTCCACCCATCACAATACTACTGGCACCGGTGGCCGTGATTGTGTCGTCACCACCGACGGCATCGTTGGTGGTTTCGATAAAGCGACCGGTGATCGCATGACTGATGTCCCGCGTCACAACGCTCTGGCCTTCGTCGCCCAAGATCGTGGCCGTGCCGGCTCCCATAGACACCGCATCGGCGGCCGCTCCCGCGATGACAATGTTCGTGCCGTTGCCCAGCGTGATCGTATCCGTGCCGCCGATGCTTGGATTCGTGCTGCGAATTTCGTCGACGTTGCCGTCGGTGTGCAGCTGAGCTTCCCCTTCATCGCCCAGCACAATGTTAGTGCCGTCGGTGACGTTCACAATGTCGTTGCCGAATCCGGCAATCACAGCATTCACGCCCGTTTGCAGGGCGATCGTATCATGGCCCCCGTGGCCGAGGTTGGTGGATTCGATGAAGTCGAGATCACCGTTGGAATAGAACGTGGCTTTGCCGTCGTCGCCCAGAATCGTGTTCGCACCCGATCCCGCGGTGATGGTGTCGTTGCCTTGACCACCGACGATGGCGTTGATGCCTGCGGTGAGGTTGATGATGTCATTCGCACCGCCGGCGAATTCTGTGCTTTCGATGCTGAGTAGATTTCCGGTGGCCGTATCGATGACCATCTTG
>JBDNHJ010000185.1:0-9595 GCA_041688835.1 Fuerstiella sp. | reverse complement strand
TCGGCAGTGACGCGCTTGTCCAATGCCAGTCTGACTGTGATCGCCGGCAGGTGACCGACCAGGACGGCAGGTGACCGACCAGGACGGTCGATGAGCGACCGGTGTCGAATGTGCGCACCGTCGTAAACGCTGACGTTTCACCGTGGCACAATGATTGCATTGTCGCTCCTGAAGCTTCACTCACGCAACGACAACCGAAAGCTAGGAGACATGCAACTCACTCATCACCTTCCCGCTGCTGCATTCCTGAAAATGCCGCCTCGATCCATCGCGAGCAACAGGTGCCGCGTGTGGAAAGTTCCGATGCTGCTTGCCGCTGTTTTGTTGGCGAACACGTCATCGGCCCCGGCGGATGATCGGCCGTCGGATGAACTTCTGACGCTGGCTGTGGAAAACGAACTGCTGTCCGATGAAGCAATTGACTGTCAGGGCATGGATGTCACCGTCAGTGACGGTGTTGTGACGTTGTCCGGGCGAGTCGACAATCTGCGGGGTCGACAGCGAGCGACCAAAGCGGCTAAATTTCTGCGCGGCGTGCGGTCCGTCATCAACCAGATGATTCTGCTGCCGCCGCAACGCAAAGACGGGCTCCTGACGCTCGACGTCGAACAGGCTTTGACGCAGAATTCAGCGACAGAATCTTACCAAATCATCGCAGCCGTCGAAGGCGGGGTCGCACATCTTGGTGGAACCGTGGACTCTCACGCCGAACGCCGTCTTGCGGAATTCGTGACTGCGGGGGTGGCGGGGATCGTCGAAATCGACAATAGAATCGACGTGAAACCCAAGGAAAAGCGACCTGATAAAGAACTGGCTGCCGACGTTCGTGGCCTCATCGCCGCGTCGGCTCGACTGGAAGATACCAGCGTTGATGTGGCCGTTAGTGATGGCAATGCCGTGCTGAACGGTGTGGTGGCTACTCTTGCCGAACGAGACATCATAGAAGAGCTGGCCTCGGTTTCCGGTATTCAATCCGTGGACGTTCGCGGAGTAAAAATTGATTCGTCCATTCGTGACGGAGTCCGACGTCGCTCACGGTACGCAGAACTTACGGACGAAAAGATCGCGGAAGCTGTACGGTTGACTCTGAAGCATGATCCACGCGTGTTAAGTTTCACGGATACGATCGATGTGGAATCGAAGGATGCCGCCGTGACCCTTCGCGGTGAAGTTGGTCATGCGGTCGCCAAACGTGCCGCCGAACAAGCCGCCAGAAACACTCTGGGCGTTGATCGCGTTCGCAACCGTCTGAATGTTGCGTGGAGCGAAGACGTCAACGACGAGGAAATCGAACAGTTTGTGAGAGCCGCGTTGCTGCGCGACTCGTACGTTGGTCGTCGGGACATTCTGGTGCGCAGTCGTCGAGCTCACGTGGATTTGTTCGGGCTGGTCGATTCGAAGTTTGAAAAACATGCGGCTCAGCAGACGGCCGAAATGCAGCGTGGCGTGGTTCACGTGAACAACAACCTGACCGTCGTCAACGATTGGGAACCGCGGAGTGACGACGAGATCCAGGCAGCGATCGAAGAGAAGCTGAAATGGGCGTTCTTCGACAAAGCCAGTGACATCAAAGTGCGTGTCGAGAATGGCGTCGCCCTGCTGCAGGGAACCGTGGACACGCGGCGACAATGGCAGCACGTTATGGACATCGCTGTTAAAGCAGGAGCACGCAAGCCGCACAACCAACTCAAAATTCGACTGCAGCCTCAACAGGGGCGCAAGCCATTGTATGTTCCGATGCAGTTCGGCGGAGCACCGACGCGGAAGTAGTTCTGTGAAAAGATTCTTCAGAAACTTTGATGAGCAAGAACTGGCGTTTCTGTGCCAGGAAAGCACGCAGGACGGTGACATCAGTCGTTTCTGTCGCTTCGTTAAGGCGACGGAATCGGCAGAGGTGCAAGCGTAGCCAGCCTGCCCAAATATCTGTTATAAGGTCACTGCCCGAAAACATCGCACCGCCTGCAGGATGCCCGTCCACGATCACGGATCTCCCTCTTCTTGCCATCCATCCAAACAATCGATCTCTGTCGCATGTCGCTGCTTACATCCATTGTCGAATCTTCGTATGACGCGATCCTCAGCAAAGATCCGGCGGGAGTGATTACCAGTTGGAATGGTGGAGCCGAACGGGTTTACGGTTACACGGCAGACGAAGCCATTGGCCAGTCTGTGCGGCTCATTCTTCCGGAGAATATGCAGCAGGAAGAAGCCGAAATTCTGAAAGCAGTTCAAACGGGCGAACGGCTGGAACAGTTTGAAACAAAACGCCGTCGCAAAGACGGACAGATCTTCAGTGTGTCGCTGACGATGTCACCACTGCGCAATCGTGGCGGCCAGGTGATCGGCTCGGCATCGATCGAACGCGATATTACGCGCCGGAAAGAAGCACAGCATCGTTCACAGGAAGCGATTGTGGCGGCGGAACAGGCCAATTTGGCCAAGAGCGAATTCATGGCCAACATCAGCCACGAACTTCGCACGCCGATGAATGCGATTCTGGGGATGACGCAGTTGTCGTTGCAGGAAGAAATTCCGGATGCGGTTCGAGACTACCTGACCACCGCCAAAGACAGTGCGGACACGATGCTGTTTCTGATCAACGACATTCTGGATTTTTCACGTCTGGAAGCCGGACGATTTGAACTCGACCCAGCCCCGTTCGACATTCGCCGCACGCTGGAAGAGACGTTGCGGACGCTGTCACTACGAGCTCACGAAAAAGGCTTGGAACTGGTTGCCAGTGTCCATGCGGACGTGCCGTTTCGCGTGGTCGGCGATGGTATGCGCCTGCGACAGGTGCTGACCAACCTGATCGGCAATGCGATTAAGTTCACTCAGTCTGGTGAAGTTGTTGTGACAGTCGAACTTGCCGATCAGGATGTCGCTGATGACGATTCCGAATGGAATGTCGGCGACCTGGCGCGGCTGCGATGCTGTGTTCGCGACACCGGGATTGGCATTAGTGAAGAAGACCAGCAGCGAATTTTCGCCCCGTTCACCCAAGCCGATGCGTCGACAACGCGAACCTATTCCGGAACGGGGCTGGGGCTTTCCATCTGTCAGGAATTGGTCAAGCTGATGGACGGCAGGCTGTGGGTCGAGAGTCAGCCGGACGATGGCAGCCGGTTCTACTTCACGACCGAACTGTATGTGGCAGCGGCAACAGACGACAATATTGAAGACTGCACAATCGACCTCGACGAACTGAAAAACACGCCCGTCCTGATTGTCGATGACAACGGGACAACGCGAAACATTCTTCAGGAGATGTTGAAATCTTGGTCGATGGAGCCAGTGACCGCTGACAGCGCCGACGCCGCTTTGGCAGAAATCGAATCCGCCAGTGCAGATGGTGAGGGCTTTCCGCTGTTAATCGTGGATGCCATGATGCCCAACCATGATGGAATCACATTGCTGGAGACAATCGAACACTCGACGGAATCGGCCGGTGCCACGATTCTGATGATGTCACCCGCCGATCAGCAGTTGTTTCGTGCGCGAGCCGATGAAATCGGCGTGAACGCGATTCTGGAAAAACCAGTCTCGCAGTCGGGGCTGTTGAACGCGATTTCGGAAGCGTTCGGCAAGATCGCTTTCGTGAAAGAATCCACAGAACAATTTCAAACAACGTCGTCGCCGCTAAAAGTTCTGGTGGCGGAAGATATCCCAGCCAACCAAAAGGTGATGACAGCCATTTTGAAGAAACGCGGACACGAAGCGATGATCGCTCACAACGGACGCGAAGCCATCGACCTATATCAACGCGAACCGTTCGACGCGATATTGATGGACGTTCAAATGCCGATCATGGACGGATTGCAGGCCGTACGAGCTATTCGCAGCAGCGAAGCTTCAGGCCAGCACATTCCCATTATCGCCATGACGGCTCACGCCATGCGCGGCGATCGGGAAACCTGCCTTGAAGCCGGGATGAATGCATACGTCGCAAAACCCATCGACGCCGCACTGCTGTTGAATACTCTGGAACGATTGGCTCGGCCTGCCGAACCGAGAGAGTCGATCGAACCCATCGCGAAGAAATCCGGAACGTGGCGTTTTCGAAAGTCACCCACGGTGAGTAACGACGTGACAACCGAGGCACTTCAACCAATTGCCGACACCCCTGTTTGGAAACCAGAAGTGGCATTGCAGCGGATGGGAGATGACCGTTCGCTGGTTGTCAGCATGATCGACTATTTCTTCGAAGACAGTCCGGACCTGCAGAAGCAACTTCCAGCGGCCATCGAAGCGGGGAATGCAGAAGAAGCCACGAGGCTAGCGCACAGCCTGAAGGGACTGTGTTCGACCTTTGAAGCGACCGAGGCAGTGGCTGTCGCTCTGAATATCGAAACGGCATGCCGAGAAAACCGTTTGACCGCTGCGACGGCACGGTTGAGCGACCTTGGTGCAGAGCTGGAGCGACTGCGGAATGAACTGGCGTTGTGGAAGGCAGAGGGCCACGCGTAGCGGAAGTCGTCAAGACTTCTGGCCTACGACTCTGTCTATTTTTCACCACGAAAGCAACGAAACTTCAGCTCTGAAGTTTTTCGAAAGTAGCGGAGCGGCGCAAGCCGCCCGGTTTCGCAGGACCGGAGGGCTTGCGCAGTTCCGCGATAAAGCAGACTAATAAAATCGGCGTCCCGCGGCATTCCTCCACAACCCGGAACGGCTACAAAAAAAACCGAGCACATAGAATCCGGTCGTGTCAGGAAAGTTAAGAAGCGATTCTTTTCGTGTATTTCGTTTCTTTCGTGGTTAAGAACATGTGATTTCGTGTTGTGCGTCGGAAAGACACACTAGAAGCCCGTCCTACGCCATCGCGATGTTGTCTTGCTGGCCGTACGCCAGCTTCTGATTCTGCTCACTGACCTGTCCGTTCAGCGTCCACAGGTCGTACAGCCAGCCCATCAAAAACAGGCCGCCGGTCGCAAACCAAATCAGTCCGCTGATCCACTTGCCCATGTATAGACGGTGAATTCCAAACATGCCCAGAAATGTCAGCAACAACCAAGCGATGGTGTAGTCGAATTCGCCGGAAACGTAGCGGCGTTCAGCGCTGTTGTGCAGCGACGGCATCAGCACGAGGTCGACGAGCCATCCAACGCCCAGCAGGCCCAACGTGAAGAACCAAATCGTTCCGGAAATCTGTTTGCCGTAGTAAAAGCGGTGAGCTCCCGTGAAACCGAAGATCCAACACAGGTATCCCACGGTCAGGCTGTGTGTGTTATCTCGAAGAGCTGACATGATATTTCCTTTTTTTTGAAAGCGGACGATGAGATTTCACGTAGCGGAAGTCGTCAAGACTTTCGACACTCCGCCAACGCTCGACGAAAATCTTGACGACTTCCGCTACCGATTGTTGCAAGGCGCGTGCCAGATGAAATCCCCGCAGTTAACGATGGAAACTTCGGTCCGCTCGCCGCTCATCACATTCACGAACGGGTTGGTCGACGACCACAGTGACTCCTCGGCCACCAGTTGTGGCGATTCCGACACTGCAGATGCGGCCATTGACCGCGCAAACTCGATAGGCTGTGTGTGGCACGGAATTCGCTTCCGTGAAGCTGTGAATCATTCACCCAACACGCGGAAAGAACTCATGAATGCGACCATCGTGCAAGCTGCTGTAGCCAAGACTGCCGAAGATTCCGCAGCGAACGCGGAAGCCGACATGCAGCGTCGTCTGCAGCGGATCGATCGGTTCAGCGAGTGGCTGGATTCAGCCATTCGAATTCCCGGCATCGGCTACCACATCGGTTGGGACACGATTATTGGATTGCTGCCCGGAGTCGGCGATGTTGTGACGACAGCGATGTCGGCATGGATCATCAAAGAAGCGCGACAACTTGGTGTGTCAAAATTCACGCTGGCTCGCATGATTGCAAACACTAGCATCGACGCATTGATTGGTTCTGTTCCGGTGGCTGGCGACCTGTTCGACGCGGCGTTCAAAGCCAACGTGAAGAATCTTCGGCTGCTGCGGCAGTCGCTGAAGAAGCGCGGGCTGCTGGTTGACGAAGGTAGCCCTGCGGTGCGAGTGGTCGACTCGGCAACGGTCGCAGAACGGAAAGGTTGAACAGGAGGGACACGGAGACAAGAGCGTTCAGGTTCCGGAAATTCTCCGTTTCCTCCTGTTCAGATACCAACCCACCTGACCTCACCAAACATTTCTAGTTCATCATTGTCTGTTCAATAGATCGAGAAACAATCATGCCCAACACATCTTCAAAGCAGCAACAATTTCAGGATCTTCTGAAAGATTTTGACACCGCCATGCTCGTCACGCAGTCTTCTGCACAACAATTGCGCTGCCGTCCGATGGCTGTTGCCAAAGTTGCAGACGATTCTGATATCTGGTTCGTGACGTCCTTGGATGCGGCCAAGGTCAGCGAAGTCCTCAGCAATCCGCAAGTGTGCGTCTCGATGCAAAAAGGACGGGCGTACTTGTCGCTCAGCGGGAAAGCGGAAGTGGTTCATGATCGAGCGAAAATCAAGGAACTGTGGAGCGAAGCGTGGAAGGTCTGGTTTCCGGACGGGCAAACCGACGCATCCATCGCGCTGATTCATGTCGACGCACAGGAAGGCGAATACTGGGACACGTCCGGCCTGAAAGGGCTGAAATACCTGTTCAAAGCCGGAAAGGCGTACCTCGCGGGAACGAAACTGGAAACAGATGACCGCATGAATCAGAAGTTGGACTTGTAGCGAACCTTTTCCCAACGCCAACGCATCTGCACGGGTGCGTATCACGCTCCCATCACCGCGCTTCGTCCTTCCTCCGCCATCATGGAATGCAGCGCCGTTTGTTCGATCTGACGCACACGTTCCTTTGACACACCGAGGTGTTCGCCGATTTCCCGTAGAGTCTTTGGCTCGCTTTTCATGCCAATGCCAAACCGCATCGCGATGACGGAACGAGATCGTTGGTCGAGCACTGTTAACAATGAACCAATGCGTTCACGGGCCATCACAACACGCGTTTCTTCAGCCGTAGAACTTTCCACATCGCCTTCTACCGCGTCGAACAGAATGCCGTCGGTCGGCATGAAGCGAACGGAATCGCGATGTTGCTTGCCAGCCAAACGCTGCAGTGAATTGATGATCGCCCAGGTCGCATACGTCGAGAACCGGAAACCGCGACCGTAGTCGAAACCGCGGATGGCACGCAGCAGGGCCGCGTTTCCTTCGCTGATGTAATCCCAAACCGATTCCGACCTAAGATGCAGGCGATGAGCCAACGGAATCACCAATCGCAGGTTGTGTTCTGCGAGCAAATTGCGATCGGCATCACCCTGCTGTAGGTCGGCCACGATCTGCCGCAGAGCTTTTAGGGAAGGCCGAGACTCGTCGATTCCGTTGAGAGCTTCTTCGGCTCGCCAACGCAGGAAGTTCATGCGACGAAAATAGAAGACTTCCTCTTCCGGTGTCAGCAGCGGCAGCCGAGCCGATTCACCAAAGTAACGAGTCAGATCATTCCCGCCCGATGTGCGTCCTTTCCGTTCGTTCGTGGGCAGATCGTCCGGCTTTGTCAGGATCTTCTTTGCGGCGTTGCGTCCCTGGAATTCGTCGTTCCACAAAAAACCGGGTAGCAGTTCACGAAGCCGCTCGACGGCGGCGCGGCGCTCCGCAACCGGCATCCTTGAGACGATTTGCGGATACACCTCGGTACCGTTGTTGACCATGTTCACATTCATCGTGGCAATCATGATTGTCTCCTCTGGTGATGATAATATTCGCGTTGCAGCAGCGGCTACGTCCGCAAACCTCTGTCATTACTTCACAACAACAAATCGTGAGCTTCCACCGAATTTGACCAGCATCAGCACACCATCGTCCAACGACGCTTCCTTCATTGCCTGACCGAACTCGTCGACGTTCGTCACCTTGACGTTGCCGACTTTGGAAATCACCATCGCTTCCTGTAGACCTGCCTTCGCGGCCGGACTGTTTGGTTTCACACTGGTGATCACAACTCCGGAGTCGCCTGGAATTTTCAGCTTTGCAGCCACGTCGGCCGTCAGCCCAGCAACCTCCAGACCAACATCTTCAAACCGAGCACTCGATCCATCGCTGCTGCCCGCCGCAGGAGTATCCTCGGTCAGCAGAGCTTCCGGCATCGTGGCCACATTCACCTTCAGCTTCACTTCTTTGCCGTCGCGAATGGCGGTCAGATCGTGTGACTTATCCAGATCGGCTCGTTCCACGGCTCCCTGCAGATCGCGTGGCATGCGAATGTCGCGGCCATCGAAACTGATGATCACGTCACCCGATCGCAGACCTGCTTTTGCCGCTGGAGTTCCTTCACGAACGTCGGTCACGACCGCACCTTTGACCGATTCCAGTCCAAAGGTTTCCGATAGAGTGTTCGTGACCTGCTGGATGCCGACTCCCAGAAACGCGCGACGAACAGTTCCATTTGCCGCCAGTTGATCGCCCACCCAGCGAGCCAGGTTGATCGGAACGGCGAATCCAATTCCCTGATAACCGCCACTGGTTGTGGAGATGGCCGTGTTGATGCCGATGACTTCGCCGTCCAGATTCACCAGCGGTCCACCACTGTTGCCGGGGTTAATCGCAGCATCCGTTTGAATGAATTCTTCACGGTCTGTAATTCCGATGCCTCGTGCTTTGGCGCTGACGATCCCCGTAGTCACGGTTTCGTTCAGACCAAACGGAGCACCCACGGCCAGCACCCAGTCGCCGACAAGCATGTCATCACTGTTGCCGATCTTCGCTGCCGGCAGCTCGCCTTTCGCGTCAATTTGAACAATCGCAATGTCGGTCATGGGGTCGGTCTTCCATCCTGTCGCTTCGAACTCCCGACCATCGTGCAACTGGACGACAACCTTGCCAGCACCATCGACGACGTGATTATTGGTCAGAATAATTCCTGAGCCGTCCACGATGACGCCGGAACCAGCGCCCGACTTGCCGCGTGGCTGAGGACTTTTCAGACGGCCTTCCGGCATCCCTTCGAAGAATTGTCGGAACAGCGGATTGTTCCGCAATTCTTCCGGAAGCTGTTGACCGTGCATGTCACCATCACTGGTTTGAGCGACGTCGCCCGGCATGGACTTGATTGTGACAACGGACGGCATCACGGCACTCGACGCATCACGGAACGCTTTTGAAAGTGAGTTCGCGTGCATCTTCGACGTCGCGTCTGCTTCCGCCAGTGCGGCGGTCTGCACGCTGTGCGGATTGTTGTCGCCGGTGTTCCATTGAATTCCGGCAGACGAATCGATGGGCGTACCACCGATCAACATTGTGCAGGCGGCAATTGCTGAAAGAACAACTCCCAGTCCCAGCCAGCCTCGTGTGGTTTGTTTTGAACAGTTCATCGTAAAATCTCCTGAAGTTTGTGTGGTAAAGCGAACGGCATCTGAGAATTTCTCGTAACGGAAGTCGTCAAGACTTTCGACGATCCACCGGCACCCGTCGAAAGTCTTGACGACTTCCGCTACATGGTGGAACACTCCTCTGTCGCTCGATCAGAATTTGATTGCCCGCCATTCGCAGCTTGCGATTCAGCGAGCCTGCCATAAGTCAAAGCGAAGCCTGTGCCAAACAAAGAGGATGCACTGTAAAGTGTTTT
>JBDNHJ010000184.1:0-2393 GCA_041688835.1 Fuerstiella sp. | reverse complement strand
ATTCGCCACTTCTCACGACTGACTTCCAGATCACGCACCTTGCCACGAAACGCCTGCAGCTCAACTTTGGCCACGCCACATTTTTCTTTCCATTTGCCTCGGCTCGCAAGCAGAGAATTCACCAACACCCGAGGACGTGTCTCCAATAACCGATAAGCTTTTTCGCCCGATCCCGTTTCCATCTCCGACCTCCCTGTCACATCTCGCGCAATAGATTACTCCCAAAATCCGAATCTTCACATGACACTAATCAACCTGTCAAGGGTGTGATCGGGGTTCCGCAGGTTAATTTGAGCGAGATTGTGGAAAAGGGGGCTCCCATGCGAAGATGGTGGTGTCTTAAATCGCACAACTTCGGCATGGAAGCCCGCACAAATGATCTCATTGGAATCACAGTTTGGCAAGGCCAGTCAATTGGCTTCAGGTTTGGAAACTTATGTTCAGGCGGCAGCCGAGGATGGCACATCCCTGCATGACGTCGAGCAAAAAGTTCATGAGACCATCCTGCAGATTGGTCAGGCGGCCATGAAGTTGCTGATTGATCTGCAGCCGGACGGAGATCTGGGGCCGACTGTCGAAACCTCTGACGGAGTGACTCTGCATCGCAGCAACCAGCCGGTCGATCGTCCTCTGCAGACGATTTTTGGCCGCTTCGAGATTTCTGGATTCGTTTACAGTCGCGGGGCCAACCGCAAAGTGGAATTGCGGCCTGTCGATGCTCGGTTGCAGTTGCCCGACAGTTACGGTTCCTATTTGTTTGAAGAGTTCGCTCAGTTCTTCTGCGTCGAGCAGGCGTACGGTCAGTCGCGAACGGCGATCGATCGCATCTTCGCTCAGTCCGTGTCAGTCGAAACTCTGCAGCGGATCAACGGACGTGTGGGTTTGCAGGCCGAAGCGTGGCGGGATGACTTGACGGCTCCGGCAGCGCAGGACGAAGGCGATCTCTTGGTACTGACCGCTGACGGCAAGGGAGTTCCGCTCATCAAACAGGACGCCAAACAAGTGCCGCTGTTCGATGCCGACCTGCGTCGCGGCAATCGTCGCATGGCGACGTTGGCGGCGGTTTACAGCGTGGACCGTTATGTTCGCAGCAAAGAAGATATTCTTGCCGCGCTGTTTCGAGATCCGTCTGACAAACGCTCCGCCGACAATCCACGAGCCGCGAACGTTCGTCCTGAACCGGTCGCCCGCAAACTCACAGCGCGGTTCGCCAAAGAACGCATACTGGACGAAAAACCGAAACAGGTCAGCGGCACGGTGGAAGCGGTCGTGTGGGCCTCCCTGCGTGTGGACGATCGCCATCAACGGGGCCAGCCGCTCGTCTGTTTGTGCGACGGTCAACCGAGTCTGTGGGAGACGATCGACCGCACTTTGGAGCCGGGACCGGCGGCTGAAAAGGTCGAGATCCTCGATCTGCTGCATGCCTGCAAGTATGTGTGGGACGCGGCCAAAGTCTTTCATGATCACCGCGAGCATCAGGAAGCATTCGCTCGTCAACGCATGGATCGCCTGCTATCCGGCGGGGTGGCGGGAGTCATCCGCGGCCTGCGTCCCATGGCCACCGATCAAAAGCTCGCAGACGAAAAACTCAAGGCGATCAACACTGTCTGCGGCTACCTCAAAAACAACGCAGCCCGCATGAAATACGATGAGTATTTACAAGCCGGTTACCCCATCGCCACCGGCGTGATCGAAGGTGCCTGCCGGTATCTGGTCAAAGACAGAATGGAACGCAGCGGCACGCGCTGGAGTTTGCAAGGAGCTCAAGCCATGCTGCACGTCCGCAGCATCCACCACTCCCACGAACGCACAGACTTCTACAAGCACAGAATACTCAACGAACAGAAATCCCTCTATCCAACCGTTATCTGAATACCTGATGCGGATTGACGATCACATCCCAGACGCTCAAACAGCTGAGCGAACTGTTTCGGTGTCGCACCTTGCTTGTCACTTCGCACCTGCCGAGCCGTCCAATCCAGCAACTGCAGGTAGTCCGCTGTCGACATCGGCAGAAACCCCTTGTTGCTACACCGAGCTCCCGCTTTGTGAACATCCGGCCCCGTCTTGCCACCGCGTTCCTTCAAATCCACCGGAGCCAGATGCCGCCCGCTGGTTGCCCCACGCCCCTGTGAGCCGCAAGGCGCTAGCCGCCCGCACCGGCTTTTCTGAAAACTGAACACTGGCATCTGAACACTTCGACCGCAGGTCGCCCGCCCGCTTTTGAGCCGAAGTGAAGTCGCTGTCTTCGACAGTTTCCGCCAATGCCGCTCGAATGGGGTTCAAGTCAACATATTGCATGCACGCCAGAATCGCCGTTTCATCCAACAGACGCACGGCTCGAAAACGGGCCTGCCAGAACGAGCGTCCACAATACGGACGAATTCGGTGTT
>JBDNHJ010000022.1:0-53163 GCA_041688835.1 Fuerstiella sp. | reverse complement strand
GGCCCCCCCCCCCCCGCATGTCATCAATCATCACAGCTCAGCATCGTCAGCAATATCAGGAAGAAGGCTATTTCATTCTGGAAAGCGTGATTGACCAATCGCACCTACAGATCCTGCGTGATTCGTGTGATCTGCTGATTGATCTGATGCATCAGGAAATGGACCGACTGGGCACGGACCACATTCACATCAGTCATCGCGGCAAGCGCTATCACGTCGCCAAAAAGTACGACCAAGCACCGGGGTTGTCGGAGTATGTGTTCAGCGACTTGATGGCCGATGTTTGTCGAGCCACGATCGGCGACACGGCGTTTTTGTTCTACGATCAATACGTGGCGAAGGCGGGTGAGCAGGGAATCAAATTCTCGTGGCATCAGGACAGCGGCTATTTGGACTTCAATCACAAACCGTATGTGACCGTCTGGGCGGCTGTCGACGATATGACGCTAGAAAACGGCACGGCTTTTGTGTTGCCAATGTCGACCTGCGGAATTCGTTCGCGCGTCGAACACTTGCGCGATTCAGACACCGGAGACAAGGTCGGCTACTTCGGCAAGGAACCTGGCATTCCGGCGATCGTTCCGGCTGGCAGCTTGGTGGTGTTCAGTTCCTTAACATTTCACCGCAGTGGAGCCAACACCACGGACAAGATGCGTCGCGCTTACGTAACGCAATATTCCGCAGAACCCATCCATCAGCCCGACACCACAGAACTGCTACATCTGGGTGTCCCGTTTCTATCGCACGGCGAACTCGTGCCCAATCGCACCGCGAGTGCTTCGTCAGGCAACAATCGGGGCTAGCATTACCAGAAATTATTGCCGCACCTTGGGAATGAGTTTCGGTGTCTGCATTTTCATTCCGCCACTCGACTGGCTACAATAAGTGCCTCTCCTCCGTTCCACACCCACCAGGAACAAGTACGCCATGGCACGTTTGATCGCCCTGTTGTTGACTTTGTTCGGCACCAATTTGGTTGCTGACGAATCAAAAGACACTGCTCCACCGCCCGCCGCGCCCGCCGCTAGTTGGACGTTCGATTCTCTCGACGACCTGCCCGGTGCAGTTCACGGGCAACTTGAAGTGCGCGGCGGCGGACTCCAGCAGCCTCGCTATCCAGACTTTCCGGCTGACAACACGGTGCTGCAATTGAAGGCTCCAGCGTGGTTGTCGATCGCGGACGGGGAAGACGACACACGATGGGATTTCGACAACGGCGATGCAGTGACCTTCGAAGCGTGGGTGCGAATCGACAAGCTGGGCGAAAACATGTGCATCGTCAGCAAAGGCCGCACGGGCAATTCTGGGCCAACCGCCATCAATCAGAATTGGGCGTTTCGCCTGCGCAAATTCAAAGGTCAATGCTGCGTGAACTTTTTGTTTCGCAGCCGTGCTTCGGATAACGAAGCGGATGATCACAAGGGAGACTGGCATCGCTGGACATCAACATCAGGGTTTTCTTCTGGCAGTCGCTGGCATCACGTCGCGGTCAGTTACGAATTCGGTAAGCCAGACAGCATTGCCGGATTTATCGATGGCCGAAAAGTGTCTGGCACGTGGGATATGGGCGGAGCCACTGGGCAGCCTCCCGTGGTCGACAACGACGCCGTGTGGATCGGTTCCACAATGGCCGGTAGCGCGCCGAATTCGCTGCATGGGGCCATCGACAACCTGATTGTTCATCGGCGGATTGTTCCATCACAAGAACTGCTGGACCGGTTTCAATGGCAGCCACCGCCGCTAAAACCACCGACCATGATTCCCGGACAGGTGGCCGTGCAATTGTTTGGCCCCGTGGATTCCATCAGCCAGTTTCCGCAGGAAACCGACGAACCACTGACGGAATGGCAGCAGCCGGAAATGGCGTTCGTCCGTCTACCTCACAAATACGATACGTGGGGTGTGCGCGACGACTGGGGCAAAGTGTTGCTAGTGCGCGCTTGGATGGACGTTGAGTTGCCCGCCGGAAACTACGAACTGCTAGCCCGTTCGCGAGGGATGGCGCAACTGAAGATCGATGGCCAAACTGTGATTTCGACTCCACCGCAGAAAAATCGTTCGGGCGCTCATCATGTTGTGGACCCGATTCCTGAAGTGGCGCGGCGTGGCATGAGACCCCATGCGATGAACGATAGCGAACGGATGATCGACTTCACCAGCGATGGCAAGTCGCATCGTTTTCTGTACGAAATGATTGTGGGCGGTCCCAGTTATCGCGCGGAATTTGGCGAAAACTGCTTAGCGGTGGCTTCTGAAGACGGCATGTTTCATTTGCTGTCGTCCACTTCACAGTACCCGCTGACCGACGACGGCTGGCAGGCCTTCGTGGACCACCAGTCGCAGCAGCTGACGGAACTGGATCGCACCCGCCGGCAGCACGCCAACAGCGGACTGGCCGACTATTGGCAGCAACGTCATCAACACGCCAAGCAGTCGTTGCTGCGCCGCAGCGAATCGTTATCCATCGATCACTTAATCACCAATCGTATCGCGAAGTTGAATTTGGCAGCGGCCGCTGGAGAGCCTCATCAGCAAACAGCGTCGACCGCATATTTCGAAGACCACGTTCAGCCGATCTTCGACGCTCATTGCACGCGCTGCCACGGTCAGAAAGAACAGGGCGGGCTGTTGATCGTTGATCGAGATCGGCTGTTGGAGGGCGGTGAATCGGGCGATCCGGCTGTCGTTCCGGGCCAGCCTCACGAGAGTTATCTGCTGCAACTGGTCAGCGCTGCACCGGACGATTATCGGATGCCTCCCAAAGGCGACGGTCTGTCGGTTGAAGAAATCGCAATTGTGACGAAGTGGATCACTGACGGCGCTACGATGCCTCAGGCGACGCCGAAAACGATCGCAGTGCCGGCGCTTGTCGATGATCATACGTTTCTGCGTCGCGTGTTTTTGGATACCGTCGGCGTGCCGCCCAGTGTCGCAGAAGCCGCAGCGTTTCTAAACGATGCGACAGCCGATCGGCGTCGGCAGTTGGTGGATCGCTTGGTGACCGATGATCGTTGGGCAGACAACTGGGTCGGCTATTGGCAGGATGTGCTGGCGGAGAACCCTAATCTGTTGAAGCCAACGTTGAACAACACCGGACCGTTTCGGTATTGGATTCATGAAGCGTTAACAGACAACAAGCCGATGGACCGCTTCGCCACAGAACTCATCTTAATGCGCGGCAGCACATGGGGCGGTGGAGCGGCTGGTTTTTCCGTGGCTTCGCAGAACGACGTCCCGATGGCCGCCAAGGGGCAGGTGATCGCGTCCGCATTTCTGGGCGTGAACATGAAGTGTGCCCGCTGCCACGATGCGCCTTATCATCAATGGAAGCAAGCGGACTTGTTTCAGATGGCGGCAATGCTGGATCGCAAGGGACTCAAGCTTCCCAGCACCAGCACGGTGCCGGCCGCCTTCTTTGAAAAACAGGAACGCAAGTCACTGATTGAAGTTAGCTTAAAAGCAGGCGCTGACATCGTCGCCGACTTTCCCTTTGCGGAATTGGCTCCTGTGGTTCACGATGAATTGTTGCAGAACCCCGGTGATACGCGTGAACAGTTAGCGGCGCAAGTCACATCGTCTCGAAGGTTCGCGGAAGTCATCGCCAATCGTGTTTGGAAACGATTGATGGGGTCGGGACTGGTCGAACCTGTCGACGATTGGGAAGGTAGCCCACCGATCAATCCCGAACTGCTAGAAGCACTTGCAGACACGTTCATCAGCGTCGATTATGACCTGCAGCAATTCGTACGCAGCATTTTGGTCAGCGACGTGTATCAGCGCACGGCGTCTGATCTGCCGGCGTTGCGGAATCGGCATTTCGCCGGCCCGTATCGTCGACGGATGTCGGCCGAACAAATCGTGGATTCCGCCGTACACGCCGTTGGACGTCAGTTGCAAACAGAACAACTGACCATGGATGTCGAAGGCACGCTGCCTGCGAATACCTTTATGAACTTCGGGTTTCCCAAACGATCGTGGGAATTCACAACTCTGGCCAACGAACGTGACCGTCCCAGCTTGGCACTGCCGCGAATTCAGGCCGTGGCCGATGTGTTGAAAGCCTTCGGCTGGCGGAACAGTCGCCCGGAACCCAAAAGCGATCGCGAAGAAACGCCCAATCTGATTCAGCCTGGAGTTCTCGCCAACGGGTCACTGGGAATTTGGCTGACACGACTCACCGACGACAGCGAACTCACGCAGTCGATGTTGAAGCCGCAAACCGTCGAACAGCTGGTGGACGAACTGTTTCTACGATTGTTGACACGTTTGCCGACCGAAGCGGAGGTCGAACAGTTTGTCGGGCTGTTGCAGCCGGACTTCGACAACCGTGTGGTGCCGAAACAGGACATCGGCACGGCTGCAGAAGAACCTAGGTTCCCCTACGTCAGCTGGTCGAACCATCTGAACACCGAAGCCAACGTGATCAAGGTCGAAATGCAAGAACTGGTCCGCCGTGGTCCAACGCCAACACGCTATCTGCAGTCGGATTGGCGCGAACGCGCTGAAGACGCTGTCTGGTCGCTGTTGAATAGTCCAGAAATGATTTTGATTCCATAGAGACGTAAGCACCCATGCACAAGTTTCCTCGTTTAACCGCGCGCCCATCGGGCCGCGACGCGGCCCGATGGGCGCGCGGTTAAACGAGTTTTGTACGAAAACTTAGACATGGGTGCTGACGTTTTCATTTTCGCAAGTTCCCCGGAATTCTTCTGACAAAAAAGGTGCCGCCCCATGAAACGACGATCCTTTCTGCAAAATTCAGTGGCTGCCAGTGCTGGCGTCGGTGCAGTGACGTCTGGCTTCGAAGCCTCCGCGTTTGATCTCAAACCCCCGTCGCCCAAACTGGGCAAGGCGGAACACTGCATCATGATCTGGCTGGGCGGCGGGATGGCTCAGATCGACACCTTCGACCCCAAACGGCCCGGAGACGCCAAAGCCAAGAAGGCTGGTTCGTACTACCCAGCGATCGATACGGCCGTGCCGGGAGTTCAAGTTTGCGAACACTTAAAGCACACCGCCAGTTTAATGGATCGCGTGACGGCTTTGCGAACGGTGCATCACAATGTTGTGGACGAACATGCGGCGGCCACAAATCGGATGCACACTGGTCGCCCCACCACAGGCACCGTGCAGTATCCATCGCTGGGATCGATCATCGCTCACGAACGCGGTGCGGCGGCCGATGGCGTTCCCGCGTACATGGTGATCGGCTATCCGAATCTGACTCGCGGCCCCGGATTCCTCGGGCAAAAAGCGGGCTTCGTCTATCTGACGGATCTCGACAGCGGCCCGGCGGGCTTGTCGCGCCCCGACGACATCAACACAGCTCGGCAACAGCGGCGTGAGCACCTGCTGTCCACGGTGCGAGACGCCAGTCGGGCGCGCTATGCCAACGACAGTTTGTTGACCCAATACGATTCAGCACTGGCCGAAAGCTTAAAATTGGCCGGGCCGGATTTCATGAAAGTTTTCGACCTACAGACGGAATCCGACGATCTGCGCAACACCTATGGCGATGGATTTGGTCAGCGTCTGTTGGCATCGCGGCGATTGTGTGAAGCGGGCGTCCGCTTTGTGGAAGTGTCGATGAACATGAACTTCCGCAACGGCACCGGCTGGGACACGCACAACGACGGCCAGTTGAATCAGCACTTACTGATTCAAGAACTGGACCAAGCCTTGGCCGCGCTGATGCGAGACCTTGAATCACGCCAGATGCTCGACAAAACGATGATCATCATCAACAGCGAATTCGGCCGCCCGGCGCAGTTTGATTCTGGGGGTGGGCGAGGCCACCATTCGAAGTGCTTTACGATGGTGGTGGCCGGCGGAGGCTTGAATCATTGCGGAGCCTACGGTGTCAGCGATGAACTCGCGATGGCACCTGTCGATCATCCGGTGGGAGTTCCCGATGCCTTTGCCACAATTCTAGCGGGCCTGCAGATCGACCCCACTAAGAACCTCTACGATGGCGACCGCCCCGTGCCGATCACCGATCAAGGCACCGCGATCGCCAGCCTGCTGAGCTGATCTGTCGCGCCGTAGCCGTGTGTTCGTTTGACCCAATCGTTTGACTCAATCGTTTGACTCAATCGTTTGACCCGACTCATCGAGGAGGACTGCTGCACATAGTGCAGTAGGAAGCCTTCTCTTCGAGTCGAGTTAAACGGTTTGCAGAGTTGGTGAAGTCTGCTGCGGACCTTAACGCTGGTACGAGAAGTGAGTTCCCGGTCGGTGGCTGTGGTGGTGGCCGCGGTATCCCTGATGATAGTAGGGACGGGGCGCTGGATAGTGATATCGCGGCGAGACATATTGTTCCACGATGATCGGGGCCGGTGCGCGATAGACGGGAGTCAAAACCACTGGAGCAGGGCTTGTCATGCGGGGCAGCTGCATGGCGGCGATCACTTGTTGACTGACGCCATTTTCGTGCATTGCAATCACATCAGCCACTTGCAATTCACTGCGAACACCATTCGCTTGAATGTGATTGATGATCACAGCGTCGGTCAGTCCGCTACGGCTCATGGCAATCACATCCTGAATCGTCACGGTGCGCGACAGCTGCTGTTGTTGCAGATATTGTGTTTGCTGCTGCTGTTGGTATTGATAGGCGCGATTTTGTGCTGCCTGTTGGTCGCGGCTGTTGCCGAGTGCTGCTCCGGTGGCCATCCCGATGGCTCCACCGATCAACGCGCCAGCCAGCGGCTTGTCGTTGTGATCACCAATGGCGACTCCAGCCGCAGCACCGGCCAGTCCACCCAGCACAGAGCCGCGCTGAGTATTGTACGGGTACTGCGCTGCAGCGTTGCTGAGCGGCAGTGACAGAAGCAACACAGCGGGGATCAAACGTTTCATCAGACAATCTCCAAGAATGATGCGCCTGGAATCTGTCGGTCGATCGAGCCCACGCACCCGGAAAATTTTCGCGGTGCGGTGTCTCGACGCCAACACCCATGCGGCGTGAGCTGCGGAAGCTACGACCTGTTGAAAAACCGGTCAAGCCCGAAACTCGCCGGAGACGAATTCGGCGACGGCGCGTTTGTCCACCGAGAATCGACATAACGTTAGCAACAATAAGCAGTTATGGGTAACCCCTCACGTCGATCAGTCCGGCAGTTGAGTGTCGCGTTCCTGCAAACGGTTGTCACGCGGGAGCGTGACCTACTGCAACAGGCTGCTGCTGTTTGCTGGCGGGAATCTCAACGGTTGTCACGCGGGAGCGTGACCTACTGCTGGCCCGATCAGTAGGGCAGCAGAGTGTCGCGTTCCAGCAGGGCGGCTGTCATTTCGCCCATGAAGACGACAACCAGCCCGGCAAATAGCACTCCGGTGGTGGACTGCGTGTTACGGTGTTTTAGGATTCGCCAGACCATGACCGTCATGAACACAGGAGCCACCACGCCACCGGCCCAGCGGATGCCGAACCAGATCAGGTGGGTGGAATCTTGCAGTCCGAAACCATCGGACAGCGCCCACGCCGAAGCGATACACCGAAACACGGTGGCCATCAAAATGGCAGAATTGAACCACCACAGCGGATTGATGCTCATCGTCGGCGTGGTCAAATACCAGTGCCCCAACAGCATGCCCGTCAGCACGCCGCCCAGCAGCGCCGCTGATGAAAAATCGGACAGCAGTTGTTGGGCGTTGGAGCAAGTGTTCGGTACGTTGACAGAATGCAGTACCAGCGCTGATCCGCACAGCAGTGTGACCAAGTGAATGCACAGGTTTCCGGGCAAGCGTCGTCCTAATGCCCAGAAGATTGATCCGGCATAAGAAATCACACCGACCGCAATGGCGAGGTTACGAATCCAAGCGGCCACGCGAACAGCATCCCACTGATCGACAACAGATGTTGCAGATTCCACCGCTGTTGCCGTTTGTGTTTCTGGCACCCGTTCGATGGGGCTCCAGGTTTGCCCGGCGGATAGCAACAGAGCCGCCAGCACGACGAGTCCCAGTAGCACTCGCATTTGGATTCGGAAGAAGCCATCCGTGACCTCTTTGCGAGGCATCAGCCACCACATCAGGGTTGTTCCGGTGGCGAGTTTCAGCAAAAACAGGGCGATCATGAAGGTTCAGTTCTACTTCTTGTTGATCAGCGCCATGGCTTCGGCGCGACTGGCCGCATCTTTTTTTAGTAAGCCTCGCACAGCACTGGTGATCGTTAGTGCGCCCGGTTTTTTAACGCCTCGGATTGTCATGCAGGTATGTTCGGCTTCCAGCACCACGATGACACCTTTGGCGTCGAGTTCTTTTTCGATGAGGTCGGCGATGGTGTGCGTCATGCGTTCTTGAACCTGCGGTCGGCGAGAGACTTCGTCGACGACGCGGGCGAGTTTGCTGAGCCCGGTCACTCGACCACGGGGAATGTAGCCAATATGAGCGGTGCCGATGAATGGTAGCAGGTGATGTTCGCACATGCTGTGAAAGGTGATGTCGCGCACCAGCACCATTTCGTCGTATTCTTCTTCGAACACTTTGTGCAGATGCCGCCCTGGTTCGACGTGCAGGCCGCCAAACATTTCGGCGTACATGCGGGCGACGCGACTAGGCGTTTCCAGCAATCCGTCGCGGTCGACGTCTTCTCCGACGGCCGCCAGAATTTCGCGGACGGCGGCTTCGATGCGCGGCTTGTCGATGTGGCGTGCTTCTGGTGGAGTTGCCCCTTGAGCGACAATGTGTTCTGGATCAGTCATGGTTGAACGTCGTTTCTGCTGGCAGGGAAAATGTCGGGGCTGAGCGGGCCAAGGCGAAATAGGGAACAGGCGGCTTGTTCAGTACCGAGATGGTTCTGTGACACACTATGCCCGAGTGGTGTCGTGTTTTCCCCGGTCCAACTGAGTTTTTCTGGAAAACGTGAAGGGCACTGAGCCCGGTCGATCGTAGGCGTGTGGTGTGGCGTGGCAACGCGATGTTGGCAGTGCCGAAGCGGTTTTGTTGTTGATCGACTGCAGAAAATCAGCAAAGGTGAGCTGAGAACGGCTTCGGAGGCGGTGTTAACTTGGGAATCCGCTGGTTCGAACTGGGAAACCGGGTGTCAGATTGGTATTTGCCTACGGAAGTTGTTATCGTTCTCCGCCTTCAGCAGGGAGCTTTCTGCGCTCCAAAGCGGTCGCAGAGGACTGACATCTCAACACTCGGAAACCACGGAAACGCGATAAAAATGGCAAAAAGCCGACTTAGTATGCGACGAGAAGCTGAGGCCGCCGAAGCCAAGGGTGAGGCTCCAGTCAAGAAAAAGAAGGTCGCGAAGAAGAAGGCCGCGAAAAAGAAAGCCGCCGCTCGTCCGCGCAAGAAAAAGAGCGAAGTGCCGCCTCGTCGCCGACTGGTATGGGTCGTGTATAGCAGCACGATGCGAGAAGAAGGCCGCTTTTTGTACCACGAACGCGACAAAGCCGAAGAGCGTCTGAATTCTTTGCTGTCCAAAGGCAAGCGACGCTACTTTATCCAGCCCATCAAAGAAGCACTCGATTCTGAAGGCAACCCGATGGTGCCGGACGAAGAGCGTTCTAAGAAGATGGATATGGAAGATGACGCTCCTCCAGTGGCTGACCCAGACGCCGACACGGACGCAGAAGTTGAAGCTGACGCGGACACCGAAACGGACGATGTGCCGCCGGTTGTTGCCGACGACGCCGAAGATTAGCGTTTTCGTAGCTCGGCGGTCTCCGCCGAGATATCACGCTGCCGACTTCTTCGGAATGGTTGGGCGGCACGGCGCTCGTCGCCGGCCTTGCCAGCGGTTGACAATGCGTTAACGACCGCTAGTGCGCATTAAGCGGCTAGCGTGTATTTGACGTCCGCGTGAATTGAGTCAGTCGAGGCAATCTGGTACAATGCGGCACAGTCCAGCAATTGTCGTAACTCGCTGGAAATATTGGATTTGCGTCACGTTCAAACGCACGATTGCTGGCCCGTTGGGTTACCGTGGAACAGCCAAGGTGATCTGGCTGGCAACCAGAACGTGATAGGTATCCCGGCCAGTGGCCAATAAGGAGTTTTCAGGTTGTCCACAGACGATCCATCAGGTGAACTGTCCGTACCGGGCGGTGAAGAATTTAACGCTCGCGTACTGAAGACAGACATTCAGGACGAGATGCAGACTAGCTATTTGACTTACGCGATGAGCGTGATCATTAGCCGTGCGTTGCCAGATGTTCGTGACGGACTGAAACCGTCGCAGCGCCGAATTCTGGTGGCGATGAACGACCTGAATCTCAGCCCCGGCGGCAGCCGCACCAAGTGTTCTAAGATCGCCGGCGAAACGATGGGCAACTATCACCCGCATGGTGACGGTGCGATCTATCCAACGCTGGTCCGTATGGCTCAAGACTGGGCGATGCGCGAAACACTGATCGACAAGCAAGGCAACTTCGGTTCGCTGGCCGGTTTGCCGCCAGCCGCCATGCGATATACAGAAGCACGTCTGGGCGGAGCGGCCGCAGAACTCCTCCGCGACCTCGACCGACAAACCGTGGACTTCGTGGCCACCTACGACCAGCAGCGTTTGGAACCCGTGGTTCTGCCAGCGCGCTTTCCGAATCTGATCGTCAACGGTTCGACCGGGATCGCGGTCGGAATGGCCACCAGCATTCCTCCACACAACATGACGGAAGTTTGCGAAGCCGTCAAAGCGATCATCGACAATCCAGAAGTGGGTCTGGACGAGTTAATGGAATTCATGCCGGGTCCGGACTTCCCGACCGGCGGCATCATTTGCGGTCGCAGCGGAATTCGTCAGGCCTACATGACCGGACGTTCCACAATCGCCTTGCGGGCTCGAACACACTTCGAAACTGAAAAGCAAAGCGATGTGATTGTGGTGACCGAAATTCCGTATATGGAAACTCGGGACCGCATCCGCGAGAAGCTGGAAATCCTTGTTCGCGACGAACGGATTAAGGGGATTTCACGAATCGTCGACCTCACGGACCGCACGATTCCGTCGTGGCAGGTTCGTTTGCACATCGTGCTGAAACGCGACGCTGACAAAGAAGTCGTGCTGAATCAGCTGTACAAATATTCGCCGCTGCAAAGCACGGTCAGCATGATTTTGCTGGCTTTGGACGGCAATCGGCCGCAGTTGATGACCATTCGGACCATGCTGGATGCGTTTATCCGGCATCGTGTGGAAGTCATTCGTCGTCGCACAGAATTCATGTTGCGAGAAGCTCGCAAGCGTAAGCATACCGTCGAAGGTCTGCTGCTGGCTCAAATCGATATCGATCGCATCATCAAAACGATTCGTGATTCTGCCAGTCGAGCGGCCGCGAAAGACGCTTTGCAGAAGATTCCGATTCCTGCGGAAATGGTCGCACGAGCGTTGGGAGAGAACGGCTATTCCGAGTTCCAGATCGAACAGGGAATTCAGCAGGAATACTTTCTGTCGCCGAATCAGTCGGAAGCGATTGTTTCGATGCAGCTGGGATCGTTGGCGAATCTGGAACGCGAAAAGTTGCAGGGTGAGCATGCGGCGTTGCTGGAGAGCATTGGCGAGTACCTGCATTTGCTGAGCGACGAAGCTCACATTCGAGCGGTCATTAGCGATGACATGGAGGAGCTGCAGGCCAAGTATGGCAACAAGCGGCGCACCGATATTTCGCTGGAAGAACTTGGCGACTACGACAAAGAAGCGTTGATCACCGAAGAAGCGATGGTGGTCACGTTGTCTCGTCGAGGCTATATCAAGCGGACACCGCTGGACACTTACGAATCGCAAAAGCGTGGCGGCAAGGGTATCAAAGGGGCGACTTCGGACGAAGAAGATCCGATCGAACACCTGTTTGTTTCCAGCACGCACAATTTCTTACTGTTCTTCACCAACAGAGGTCGCGTGCATTGGCTGAAGGTGTACGACCTGCCATTGCAGGCCAGAACGGCCAAAGGTCGCGCGTTGGTGAATGTGATTTCGTTGGAAGATGGGGAGACGATTTCGAACTGCTTTAGTGTGCGTGAGTTCCCGGACGACAAGTTCCTGATGATTGCGACACGCAAAGGGATCGTCAAGAAAACGGCTCTGTCGGCGTATGGGCGTCCGATGAAGGGCGGCATCATTGCGATTCGATTGGACGACGATGATTCGCTGGTCGATGTTCGTATTTTGGAAAATGACCAAGACGTCATCATGAGCACTTCTGGAGGCATGGCGATTCGCTTTAGTCATAGCGACGCACGTCCGATGGGCCGAGCGACGCGCGGCGTCAAGGGAATCTCGTTGATCAAGGGCGAAGAAGTCGTCGGAATGGTTGTTGCCTCAGCGGATCGCACGTTGCTGACAGTCTGCGAAAAAGGCTACGGCAAACGAACTCCGTTTGGTCCGGGAGTCATGGGTGGCGACAGCGAAGGCGAAGACGCCGAAGGCGAAGGTTCAACCAGCAGCAGTGCTCAGTACCGTCGTCAAAGACGCGGTGGCAAAGGCTTGCGAGACATCAAGACCACGGAACGCAATGGTCTGGTCGTGGACGCTCTAGCGGTTCGCGACAACGACGAAGTGCTGATCATCACCGCCAAAGGTAAGATTCAGCGTCTGAAAGCATCCGACATCAGCACGATTGGTCGTAACACGCAGGGCGTGCGAATCATGAAATTGGATGACGGCGACACGTTGTCGTCATGTGCCACGATTGCCAGTGAGGACATCGAAGAAGCGGCCGCTCGAGCGGCCCAAAAAGAAGCCAACGAAGCCGCTCAGATTGCTGCCGCCGAAGCCAAGGCTGCCGCCGCACCGCAGAAAGCCGCTGAAGTGGAAGACGAAGAGATCGACGACGAAGACGACGAAGACGATGATGTTACCGACGACGATGCTGACGAGTAGTCCAGATTGCGATTGGTCGATCCATCCTGCCATCCTGCCGGGCTCACTGTCAGCACACGTGTCTAAGTTTTCGTACAAAACTACGAAACTTGTGCATGGGTCTAAGGACGTGTCTTCTGAGCACTGATTTCCTGCAGCATGGCGTACAGCACAATGTTGACGGCTAACCGCATGGCATCCGCTTCTTCGTAGCCATCACATGCCAGCGACGCTTGGTTTTCCAGAGCACAGCTGATGTCGTATTGGCTGTAGATCACCACGTACCGGCCGTCGATTTCGACCCCCTTCAACAGCGGCGGCACCGATTCGGTGCGCGTCTGAATCGAAGCTCCAGCGTCGCCGGGGACCAGTGTCCTGAGCCTCACCGTTTCGATTTTGTGACCTCCAATCGCGTCCGAATACAGTTCGTGATCCACCGGAATATCCTGCAGCGGGTGGTCGGGATACAACTGCTTCATCAGTTCCTGAAACCCTTGGTCAAACCGTGCCGATCCACAGCAGGCGTCCGCGAACAACACGGCTCCACGATTCAGATAATCACGCAGCGAATCCTGTTCTTGTTTTTCCAGTGCAAATCGATAGCGACCGTGCATGTACACCAATGGAAAACGCTTGAGCTCCGGCAACGTAATGGGAATGGTGCGACGTTTCGGAGACGCATTGATACCGGCGGTTTTGTTCAACCCGGCCAGCAGATTGTCCAGTGCTTTGGGAGCGATGTCCCAGTTGCCGCGATAACGTAGCTGAGCGATTTCTAGCGAACTACGGTCGACCTGCGTCGGTTTGCCGCGCTCGTTGGTGTCACTGTTGAGTTTCACGGGCGGCTCGCGACCGGTTGCATAGGCGATGACATTGACGCCTACGCTGGTGGATCGAAAGATGCGTTGCATGAGTCCATCGTGGCGTTTTCCGGTATCGTGCTTGGACCATTTTTGCCAGAGGCAGCCCAAGTCGGTGGGTGAGTAGATGATTGAAGTGCGGCAGCCGAAGTCGACGCCGTACAGTTCCACAGCTTGGGCTCCTCCCAGATTGTATTCGCTACGAAACACGGGATGATCGTTGCCCAGTCGCTGCAGTTTGGCTTCGCCTTGAGGAAACATGCGTTCCATGAGTTCGCGAAAGCTGGTGTCGAACTCTTGGCTGTCACAATTGGCCGCCGCGAAAATAAATCCGCCTGCGTCGATGTATTCTCGCAGCCAGCGCACATGAGTGTCCGTGAATGGCAGAGCGTCGCGGCCGCTGAAGAACAATACGGGAGCTTGGTTGATGTTGGAAACCGCAGTCTCGTCTTCGAGGCGACTCAGGGTGAGCACTTGGCTGTTCAGTCGTGGTGGCCAGCGTTCGAGCCCGTCGATCTTGTCGATCAGGTTCGTCACATCCATGGGATGTCGATTCCAGTCGCCGGTGAGAGTTTCGCGATCCGGTGGGGAATTATAATCCAACTTGTTGACGACGATTCGAGACAGTCCCTTCGACAAAAACAGCAGTGCGAACGGCGTCGCCACAATCGGCGGAGAATGAGATCGACCGCTCCAACTGCCGTCACCACCTTGCGCTTTCTGAAGATAGTCGGCACCTTCGCGATACCAGTCGTGGTTGCCGAAAAACCGAACGTGCCCCAGCCGAGCGGCTCGTTCTAGGCCGTACAGATAGTAATAGTGGTTTTGTCCCGGATCTCCTGGATTGGAATAGACGGAGAAGTTCTGTGCCATCCATTGTCTGGCTTTTTCGAAAGCGTCCAGTGCCGGGTGAGCTTGGCAGCAGTCCGGACGACCATCCTCGTCCACGTCCTGATCGTCCTGCAGCATGCGTGTCGTAATCGCCAGCGTTGACAATCCAGCTGTCGTCATGCTGCCTCGCGCGCTGTCGCCGCGGCTGGAATTATAATTCCAGCCACCACTGGGTAATTGCGTTCGCAGCCAATGCTCCTGAATTCGTTCCCAGACTTTCCGATCGACTTTGACTCCCGCCTGCACCGCATCGCGCAAAGCCAGCACAGCGAATTGTCCGTTACTGCGGTCTTCGCTGTTGTTGCCCGGCGATCGGCCGGCACCTTTCATGTCGTAGCCCCATAGTCCGCTGTTGGTTGGGCTGTCTTGTTCTGTGCATTGCGTGGCTTCCAGCCGTCGAGTCATCCGAATGATGCGATCGCGATCGGCTGGCGTAGGGTTGGCGGCACACAGCGCCATAATGTACAGCGACGCTTCGTAAACGAACTTCGGCTGGTTCGGAGGAATTTCGCGCAGAAACTTGATGCCGCGCTGTACCTCGTCAGAATCCACCGGCACATCGCAGTTCACGAGTGCTAGAATCGATAGCGCCGTGAGCCCCACACGATAATTGTTGTAGGCCCCCGCGTCGGCTCCCCAAGATCCATCGCCACTTTGCTGATTCTTCAGCCACGCCGTTCCGTCTCGCATGGCGTTTTCGATTCTGGTCCGCAGCTGTCTGTCGGTCAGCGGTTTGTCGGTCAGCGGTTTATCCTGAGCCCACAATTGCTGCGGCGAAGCAACCACAGCAACGACAACAACGGCAGCGATCATCGACAGCACGGCTGACCGGAATCGGCGTACAAACAAGGGCCAGTGATTCATGGAACATCCTGCGACACGATAGAAAACAACGGATTCACTCAGCCACCGATTGTCTCACCGTTCCCCCTTTCGCACAACACACATTAGGATTCCGATGCCAATCGCTGAGTCTTAGCGAAACGGAGCCAGTGCGCTGATCGCGTCTTTGTAGACTTCAGATAGCCTCGCGATTTCGTCTGCGGAAACGCCTTCCGGCAGATCGCGTTTGGGCAGAAACGGCTTGACATCATGCAACGCATCATGCCAGCTTGAGTGTTGCTCAACGATGACTTTCGGCTGCCCAAACTGGTCGGCGGTGATGTCGACCACGAAGTCGTCCGCTTGGACCCACACATGAGTTGCCAGGTCGTCGCCGCGATTGTCCTGCACGGTGCCCAGCATTCTGCGGAGTCGGCCGGCTCCGGCTTGAGCGAGTTCGAGCAGCAGAAGGTTGGCGGCGAAGTTGCAACACTTTTCCGGAAATCTCGGTAGCCACGTGATGTCCGCCTTGCCACTCTGAGCTCTTTCGATTGTTGCTCGAAGGTCGTGTGCCGTGTCGGAAATGAAGGTCGACATTGTTTTCTTTCAGTGGCAGAACGGTCAGAAGATTGCTCTGCCGGGTGGCGAATTTTCGTCGGCGAAAAAATCTGAAATCTGGTGAAAAAGCCAGCAATCCAACTTGAACGCCGCGAATACGTCACTACACTAGTGAGACTGAATCTCAGTGTCAACTGTTTGGTTCAGCCCCGAGGCCGCAGCAAGCCATTTTGTGGTGATTAGATTCACCCACGCTTCCACGCATAGCCAGCCACGCTCGGAAAGACAAACGCCACCTCACGGTTTGGTGGCCATCTTTTCACTTGGTCTGTCTGTACAAAGGAAGACTGCCATGCGCACGCGCACTCACTTACGAAGCCCGCGCGGCTTCACGCTCATCGAGCTCCTTGTCGTCATTGCGATCATCGCGATCCTCATCGCCCTGCTATTGCCCGCCGTGCAACAGGCTCGGGAAGCGGCCCGGCGAACTCAGTGCAAGAACAATCTGAAACAGATTGGCCTCGCGATTCACAATTACCACGACGTGTACAGCACGTTTCCCAACGCCAACGCCAACAGCTCACTCAGCGGCGGAAGTCTGTTTACATCCATCCTGCCGATGATCGATCAAGGCAACGGCTACCATCTGTACGATTTTGATAAGTCGAACAGTCACGTCGACAATGTGGCCGTCAGCGGCCAAATCATTTCCAGCTATCTGTGTCCGTCGTCGCCAATGCGACGGCAAGTGCCCAGCTGCGATACGGATCGGGGCCGAGCTCCCGGAAATTACGCGGCTTGTATCGGAACGCAACCTTACAATCCGTACTGGGCCTTTATTCCCGGAACGCCGCGTCCTCGTCTTGACGGAGCGATCGTATACTCAGACAGCACGTCTGGAAAAACGAAGTTTCGAGACTTCACGGATGGCACCAGTTCGACATTGTTGGTTGGTGAAACTGCGTACAACCTGCCAGATTACAGGTTCACATCCGGAAGCTGTGCGGGCCAGTCGCGGTATTCGTTCACGTACTGGTCGGTGCCCTATCCCGGTTCGACGGCGTGCACCACCAACGACGGTTTCAATCCTCGCGATGTGAAAGACGATGGCGTTTACGATTCAGGTTGGATCAACACGTTTCGCAGCGACCATGTGGGCGGAGTTCAGTTTTGCTTGGCCGATGGTTCGGTGCGGTTCGTGTCCGAAAACATCGACGCCGATATTTTGGATAGCCTGTCGACTCGAAACGGAGGCGAGGTGGTTGGTGAATTCTAAATCAGCCAACTGCCAGTCGCGAGCCGGGCGCTCCCGTCTCAATGATGTCAACATTGCCGGCAGCCGAAGGCGGCGTTCGTCCCCTCTTCCCTTTTTAAGGGTTAGGGTGAAGGGTGTTGCATGGAGACTGTTTCGCAGCTGCAATCTGCAAGCAACCAAGGCTCCCCTCATCTGGCCTCCGGCCATCTTCTCCCCCTCGCAAGCTGTCGATTTAATCGAAATTCGTGAGCGGTACGGCGCTAGCCGCCGGCTTCGCCAGCGTTTTTCTGTGGGTGACCGGCGGCTAGCGCCGTGCCGCTCACGAAATCGACAGCCGACTCGGGGGAGAAGAGTCTTGCTGCCCATGAATTCCACACCAAGCCGCTCAAGCCTGTCGGTCCTGATGCTGGCGCTGGTGCTTTGCACCTTTGTCAGTGGATGTGGTTCAAATTCCGAAGGGCCACCCCGAGTGGAGGCGAATGGCATTGTCACTTTGGACGGAGAGCCACTGGACAACGGGACGATTCGCTTCATTCCCAGCGGATCAACTGAAGGTTCCAAAGTATCAGTGGCCATCGTGAACGGGTTCTTTCAGTTTCCGGAAAATGTTGGGCCAGTGGCCGGGCAATATCGCATCGAAATTGTAGCCCCAGAAGCCGGTTCGCTGGCTTTGGACGACGAAGCGGCTCTGGAGCGATTGCACCAGCAGGGCCGGACAGCAAAAATTGAAGTGTTGCGTGTGCCTGCAGTCTATAACCGCAACAGCCAACTGACCGCAGATTTGACCAAGGCCGGGCCGAACGACCTGACCTTCGAACTGTTATCGAAACCCCAATAGATGTCGCTTAACCATAGAAAATTCACAACCATGAAAACGTTGTTCACAACCGCGATGAGCCTGCTCGTCGCATCAACCGCTGACGCTCATTTTATCTGGCTGGCTCCTGTGGAAAGCGGCGGGCAGACAAAAGTTTGCGTTTACTTTGCAGAAGACGCGACCGACGACAGTGCTGAATATCTGTCGCGAGTCAACGGTGTCACGGTGTCGAAAATTACCGGCACGCAAGACGCCGTCGCGTTGCAGCTGATCAAGACCGACGAATCGATTTCCACCACGATCAACAGCAAAGATCAAAGCGTATACGTTGCGTCACACGACTTGGGTGTCATGGATCGCGGCGATTCCAATTTTCGTCTGATGTACTATGCCAAGACCGGGCCAGATGCGTCGTCTGAAGCGTGGCGACAGGCAATTGCATCAGACGATCTGAAGTTGGATATCGTGCCGAAACTGCACGATGGGCAGATCACGTTGAAAGTCTGCTTTGACGAGAAACCTATGGCGGGTGTTCAAATCAAAGCCGCGCGACCGGGTGCAGCGGACGTTGAAACTGTCACGGACGAAAACGGTTTGGCCACGTTTGCTGTTGCTGACGCCGGGCTGTATTCCATTCGAGCTCGCCACGTGGAAACCGAACCCGGTGAATTGAACGGCAAGGCGTATCCTGAAACTCGCCATTATTCGACAGTGGCACTGACTGTTCCCACGCCACGAGCAGCGGCTGTCGCGACGCGCTTTCAAAACGTGCCGCAGCCGGTGACCAGTTTCGGTGCGGCAGTGCTGAATGATTCGCTGTACATGTACGGTGGCCACACGGGTTCGGCACATTCGTATTCAAAAATCGAACAGGGCAGCCAGCTGATGAAGCTGTCATTGAAGTCCGGCGAATGGCAAGCACTGGCGGAAGGTCCGGGACTACAAGGGCTGGCGTTGGTCGCTCATGGCAAACAGCTGTACCGCGTCGGCGGCTTCACGGCGATGAACGACGAAGGCGACGACCATGAATTGGTGTCTCAAACCACGGCCGCTGGCTTCGATCCCGCCACCAGCAGATGGACAGATCTGCCCGCGCTGCCCGAACCGCGATCGTCTCACGATGCGGCTGTCGTTGGCGACAGCATCTACGTGGTCGGCGGCTGGGCGATGACTGGCGAAGGCGACAGTGTCTGGCACGACACCGCATGGAAGATGGATTTGACGGCCGACAAACCGTCATGGGAAGCCATCGCGGCACCGGGGTTTCAACGGCGCGCGATCGCAGCGGCGGCTCATGATGGCAAGCTGTACATCATCGGCGGAATGCAGTCCGAAGGCGGACCAACGACAAAGACGTCCGTCTATGATCCGGCGAAGAACGCGTGGTCAGAGGGGCCTGACTTGATTGTGAAGCCTGATCCAAAACCAGTCGACGGTGAAAAACCAGAACGCAATATGTCGTCTGGCAGCATGACGGGCTTTGGGGCCTCGGCGTTCGCCACGGGTGGTTCGCTGTACGTCACAACCGTTCAGGGCACGTTGCAAAAGCTGTCGGATGACGGTGCAAAATGGGAAGTGATTTCCGAAGACGTGACGCCACGATTCTTCCACCGTCTGCTACCGCTGAACGCGAAGCAACTGGTGGTTGTGGGTGGTTCTAACATGACCATTGGGAAGTATGACGAAGTGGAAGTGATTGATGTTGGTCAAGGCACGTAGGCCGCTGCCAATCGGGTGGCACCGCTTGCCGTTCAGGCGAGCGGTGTCGCTTCAGCGATTGGAAACCGCTCTGACGGGTTCTTGACACAAACAACGCTGGCCGTGGTTTGGGCGTTCCAGAACGGTTTCTGATGGCTACGCCAGCATGTGCCACCCGCCGCAGTTTTTAACGGCCTCAGGCGAGCGCCCTGCCGCTGACGCATTCCGATTGAATCGACAGCTTGGTAAACTCAGGGGCGAAGAATATGATTTAAGAACGACGCATAGCCACATTCTGGAAACAATCGCATGATACTGCATGTCGACATGGACGCTTTCTATGCGTCGGTGGAAGAACGCGATGATCCCGCTTTGGTTGGCAAGCCGCTGATCGTCGGTGGGACTGCTGGCGGTCGTGGCGTCGTGGCCGCAGCGAATTATGCCGTGCGAAAATTCGGCGTTCATAGCGCGATGCCAACCGCCAAGGCACTGCAGTTATGCCCGGACGCAATTGTGCTGCGGCCACGCATGGAACACTACGCGGAAATCTCAAAACAGATTCGTGGGATCTTTCACCGATATACGCCCGAGGTCGAACCGTTGTCGCTGGACGAAGCGTTTCTGGATGCGACGGGCTGTGAGCAATTGTTTGGATCGGTAGAAACGATCGGTCGCGGTATCAAGCAGGATATCTTTCGCGAACTCAGACTTGTCGCGTCTGTCGGAGTGGCTCCCAACAAGTTTCTGGCGAAACTCGCCAGTGACCTCGACAAACCAGACGGCTTCACGGTGATTCACGAAGACGCTGTGCAGCAGGTGTTAGATCCGCTGCCAGTGACGCGGATCTGGGGAGTCGGCAAGGTCACCCGGCACGCCTTCGACCAAATCGGCGTGACCACAATTGGAGAACTGCGTCAGTTGTCGGTCGAAGAACTGAGCCGAACCTTTGGGCAAAGCGGCGTGCATTTCTGGCGACTCGCGCGGGGCATTGATGACCGGCAGGTGGTTGCCGATCGCAAGGCGAAGTCGATTTCTCACGAAACCACGTTCCCGGAAGACATCCGCGAACTCGACGTGCTGCGCGCGTGGTTGCTGGAACTCACAGAACAGGTTTCGCGCCGGCTGCGTCAAAACGAGATTTGTGGCCGGACGGTGCAATTGAAGGTGCGATACAGCAATTTCGACACCATCACACGTTCCAAAAGTTTGACGGTACCGACAAATACCACCGATCAGTTGTGGTCGGTGGTGTCTGAGTTACTGAAATCCGGTCTGCCGAATCGACCGTTGATCGTCAGACTGCTGGGGATGGGCGTGTCGCAGTTGCAACCACAGCTAGCGGTGCAGCGCAGCTTGTTTGAAGTGGAGGAACGTGACGAACGCAGTAGCAAGCTGGATGCGGTGGCAGATCAGATTCGCAACCGTTTCGGCAGCACGTCCCTGCGCCGCGCGTCAACGGTTCAGCATCGGGCTGAGCACAAGCCGCAACCTCGTCCAGAATAACTCCTTCGTCCGTGTCTGGTCGCGCTGCGAAACCGAGGCCTGACATCTTCACGCGCGGCGACAGAACGATGTGCCGTCGCGGCGCGGGAGTCGATTCGCGCGAAAAAAAGCCGGAAGCGACGGCTTCCGGCTTACGATGGTGGCTGTTGTTTCGGCGGTCGGGCTACCGAACGGTTGAGCTGAAGGTTCGAGCGGCTCGAGGAGTCACGCCGTAGGAGATTGGTCGCACAGGAACTCGACCGGCATGCGAGTTCGGAATCGCAGGAATCTGAGCTGACTGTGACGACCATTCGTGATCGCCACCGACGTCGCCTGGTGATGCAATTGTAGGTGGTTGAAATGTCGGAGCCGTGTAGTACGGTGTTTCGAAAGATGGAGTCGAATAGGCTTGCGTTGGATAAGCCTGCGTTGGATAAGCCTGCGTCGGATAGCCTGAGTAGTTTGGTTGAGCGTACGCTGTCTGAGCAGGTACGACGCTATTGTAGGCCGTCGTTGGGCTGGCCATTGGGTTATAAACCGGTGGTGCGGCGTAGGCCATTTGAGCTGGCTGGTAACCGTACGCGGACTGATAGGCGAATTGCTGAGGTTGATAGGCGACGCTGGCGGCTGGAGCGGGCCGGTATTGAGTTTGATAAGTCGTTTCTGGCACATACTGCGTGACTGCTCGATAGGTCGTGACCGGCACGCGGACCGCCGTCATGGCTTGCTGTTGAGGCATCGCTAGTCCGCCTGTGCAGTCTGAGCAACCGGCATTGGCTTGTTGCAGTGCGGGATAGGACATTGCTTGAGGAGCGAATCCGCCATATCCGTAAGGCTGTGACTGGGTAGCATAGCCGTATCCACCGCCGTATCCACCGCCGTACCCACCACCGCCGTACCCACAGCCGCAGGCATTATATCCGCCACCACAACCGTAAAATCCGAGCCAAGCAAAAGGATCCAGAAACGGGATGTACGGCAAGCACAGGCAGGCGGACGCCTGACTTGCAGAAGAAATCCCAAGCACGAAGGCAAGGATGGTGGTCAGTGTTGAACGTTTCATCAATCAAAGTCCTTATCTCCGGACAGCCAAAAGGGGCAAGGCCGGATGCAGAGCATGGCTAACAGAATTGCCTTATCATCGTGATCGGAATTTTCGGCACTGATCCTTGAGTGAAAGATCGTTTTTTCCAAAAAGACTTCAAGTTCAAGGCAGGAAGGGCTGGCCGGGGTTGGAGCGAGGTACGAGCGAAACCCCGGGGCTTCCTGCACTTCGTTCAGCCCAGCCCCGGCCACCCAATACGAAATGCCCAAATCCATGAACGCACCCACCGAACAGGACCACTGGCATCAACGCTGTCAACCGCACAAAATCCAGCTAAACTGTGGATTCGACAGATCGTAGCGACAGATGCTTGGCCATGGGGCGTGAGCCGTCGGAACGCAGCGCAACAAAAACAACGCCGCCCAATGATAATCAGGAACGCTCATACTCCTTCTGAGAAGCTTTTGAAGTTCTGACTCTCCGCATGTCCGCTTTGCCGATTATCGATGCTCCCAATCCCCGGCCGTCCGGAGGGAAGTCCGCTGCTGCCATGCTGCTGCGGCTGGTGATGGTGTTGTTGATTGCTGTGGCGATTCGACTGCTGCACGAACAACGTTCCGCAGCGAGTGCGACCGCGACCACAGCGGTCGAGATTTCCGCTGTTCAGCAGCTGATCCCGGCTGCGGAAACGTTCGGGCCACCGTCCGGCAATCTGCTGCCGGTGCTTGCAGCCGACGACGCTGTCTTGGGTTATGCGGCGACGACCATGCCCGCCGCGGCAGACGTCGTCGGGTACCGTGGCCCCAGCAATGTGTTGTTGATTCTGAACGCACAATCCTCCGTCATCGAAGCCGCTTTGCTGAACAGCGATGACACGCCAGAACACGTGGCCGCCATTCTTCGCGACGAATCGTTCTTTACACAGTTCGCAGGCTGGACACAGGGGCAACCAGACACGTTTTGTTCCATCGATGCGACATCCGGCGCGACGCTGACCGGGTTGGCCATTGCCGAAGGAATTGCGGTCAGGCTAGGCAGCGAAAAGCCTTCGCTGCGATTCCCCGATCCGCTGGATGCCCATGACCTAAGCCTCGTGTTTGATAACGCGGAAAGTTTGCAACTGCGGCCGGTGGACTTGGTCGAAGCGGAAGTTCTATCCGCTGCGGGCATTGTGGTTGGCAGGCTGATTCGGTCTGGGCCGCTTGTGGATTCCGTGGCTGGATATCAGGGGCCCAGTGAAGTTGTGGCGGCCGTCACACCAGAGGGAATGATCGCCAAGATCGCTCTGCGCCGAACCTACGACAACGAACCGTATGCGGGCTACCTGAATGACGAACCCTATTTTTGGAAGCCGTTTCTGCAGAAGTCGTTTGCTCAGCTGCAGCAGATGGACGTTCAGGCTGAACAGATCGAAGGCGTGTCGGGGGCCACGATGACAAGTCTGGCCGTCGCCGACACCATCGTCGCAATCGGCCGAAAGTACGTCGCACGCCAATCACAGGCCACCGCACGAAATCATGCACCACGCCTTCGATGGACCAATCATGATACGGGAACAGTCGTGGTGCTGTGTTGCGGAATCGTGATTGCGATGACACGTTTACGCGGCCGACGCTGGGTACGGATTGTCTGGAACATTATTCTGGTGACCTACTTTGGCCTCGTGACCGGCAACCTCATTTCGCTCGCGATCGTGATGGGCTGGGCGGCGCAAGGAATCGCCTGGCGCTTGGCCCCCGGACTGGCCGTGGTGGTCGTGGTCAGCTTACTGCTGCCATCCTCGACCAAGCGAAACATCTACTGTTCGCATCTTTGCCCTCACGGAGCCGCCCAGCAACTACTCAAGAACCGCTGGAAGTTCGGCCCCCGAATTTCGGCGGCGTGGTCACGGCGTCTGGTGTGGATACCGGGAACGATTCTACTGATTGCAGTCGTCGCGACTGTCTTCGGCAGCACTTGGAATCTGGCCGCGTGGGAACCATTCAACGCTTATATCTGGTACGTGGCCGGAGCCGCCAGCTTATCACTGGCCGTGGGATCTCTAGCGCTTTCTAGCTCCATTCCGATGGCCTACTGTCGCTACGGATGTGCGACAGGCCGGCTGTTAGATTACCTGCGGCGTTCTGCCGCATCCGCCAAGTTTCAACTGGCAGACGGCGTGGTTGTGTCCGTGGCAATTTTGGCATGGACGCTTGTATTGTGGACATAGCCGCTGCAAAACGATTCGCTACTTTTTCCAATCAACGCACGGCACTATCGTTCGATGGTGACCGCCATCACGATGGGGGATGATCTGTCCGATCCTTTGACCAATTCGATGCGGTCGATTTTTTCTTGCCGCTCAGGAACAATCGCCAAATAACGTACTTGCTGGCCGTTCAGGTCAAACGCAAACTCACTTTCTGGAACATCCACGCGGCGAATGTAGTCCGCGATATGCACGCCATTCAGCAGCTGGTGATCTTCGGATGGCCCATCGGCATAGTGCAGCCGCACAATCATCGACACCGTTTTGCTGCTGTCGAACGGAAAATTCCAACCGCCCACGCCGCCCAACAGATGGATGACCTTCGCGGCCGTATTGCAGGGCAATGTCACTGACTTCGGCATCTTCGGTGGCAGAGAACCGTTAGGTCCGTTCAGCAGGATGATGTTCGGCTTGGACTTGCCCTGCGGGTCTGTCAGCAGAAACGGAACGTCCTTCACGAATTTTGGCTTCCAATCTGCGAACACCATGCGGTCTGGACCGTTGTCGTTGTGATCGCTGAACAGCGCCTTGGTGCTGATCGCTGTGGCGTACTTATCCAGCGGAACGGGCACGTATTTGCCCTTGTTGGTCAGGAATTGCAGCAAATCGGTGAGTTCGGGGGCTGTCATCTGCTTTTCAAAGCCTTCGGGCATCAGCGACTTGCGAGACGCCACGAGTTCTTCGATGTCTTCGCGCTGCAGATTCGTCTGTTCGCCCTTGGTGTCGATCAGCGAAATGCTGGTGCGAGTTTCCGAAGCCAGCATGCCGTTCTTCACCAGCCCGTCGACCGTCACAACCGTGTAGATGCGATAGTTGCCTTCGACGCTGCGGGACGGATCGATGATGTGAGTCAACAATTCGTACTTCGGATGCACGGCCATTCCCGTCAGATTCGGACCAACGACTTTGCCTAAGTCGCCGTGTTGATGACAAGCCGCACAGTGTTTTTTGAACATCAGCTGCCCCGCGTCGACATTGCCTTCGATTTCCGTCAGATGCGCCAGTGACTGCAAAACTTTGTCGCGATCCGCGTCCGGCAATCCGCCGCTCATCGATAACAGCTGCTCCGCCGCTTCGCGAATCTGCGGATCTGGGAAGCCGCGCAACGCCTGCTTCTGATCCAACGACAGATCGTTGATATCCATCGCACCGGCTTTCAACGCGGCCAGTAGTGACTTGGCCCAATCCGGTCGACTCAGCAAAGTACCGATGGCCGCAGATTTCAATCGTGGCGTTAGCGCCGACATCGCGCCGGTCAGGCTTTCGCCGGCCTTTGCGGATGTGCTGAGCTGTACGGCCTGCAGCAGTTGAGTGCCGAGTTCGGGCGTTGTTTGAGCCCCCAGTTGCGAAACGATCGCCCCGACTGTGCCAGCGTCGTCGGGGCGAAAACCGATCAGGTCGCCCGCTGCTGCGATGCGGTCTGTGTCCAGCGCGGCGTTATCCCCCACAACCGCCAGCAGTGTCTTCACGATCTCAGCCGTGTATTCGTCCAGTGCCTGAGTCCCGCATTGCGTTGCGAGTCGAATCAGTTTTCCTCGAGCACCCGCGTGCAGTGTCTTAAAGGCTGACAGCAACGCCGCGTCTAGCCCTGTTGTCGATTCCAGTTTGTAGTCGGTTGGAAGGCCGACGGTCAGGCCATCTAAAATCGTAATCTGCATCGTAGCTGCGGCATCACTGACCGCTGCGATAATCGTCTGCAGCTCGTCCGCCGTCGGGCGAGCTCGAGAAACATGTTCGGCCACCTGTCGAGCAATGCGAAGGTTTGCCTGCGACGGTTCGCCCGGAGTGGAAACCGATTTCAGGTAAGGGACCGAGTGCTTGGCAGCGGCTGCGGTCAGAGCATCCAGCAGAATCGAATCTGCAGTTGCATTCGCCAGTTCTTGGATCAGGGGACCAGCTGTGTCTGAAACCGGCATATCGGCCAACGTCAGGACGGCCTGCAGTTGAACCTGAGCGTCCGCATCGGAAAAGATCGCAGCGTTGTTCGTCAGCAGTTCCAGCCCCTGCGGATTGTGGGCCAGCACCGCCAGTGCATTGCGGCGGACACCCGCAGACGGATGACGCAACGCTGCGGCCAGAGGACGCAGTTCACCCGAAAACGATTTCGTGCGGCGCTCGAGTGTTAGATATCCAAGGCCCTGCAACGTGTGTAAAGCATGAATCGCACCCGCGTTGAGTCCGATTTCGTCGACCGATTGATCGCTGACCAAACCCAACAATGGTGCGAAGACATCTTCCGCCCGGCGTTCGACCAGCAAGCGTTGCGCCTGCAATCGCCATATCATCGACGGATGCGTCAGTGTCTGCACCAGTTCAGCATTCGATGCGTCTGCCAAGCTTTGAAACGCATGTACAACATCACCGTCTGTCGTGGCGGGTGTGGAAGTCGGCACCACGCGGTAAATCCGCCCATGCTTTTTGTCGCGCAGATCGGTTTCGTAAGCGTTGCCCTTGCCTGTTTCAAAACCCTTGGGCGTGGGGTTGTGCTGTACAATATAGTTGTACCAGTCGATGACCCAGACGGCTCCATCGGGGCCGACTTCCGCCAAAATCGGCGCACTCCATTCATCATCGCTGGCCAGCAAATTGCAAGGACTGGTGGATGTGTAGTTGGCTCCGTCACGACGCAACGTAAACGTGCCGATCAGATGGGCCGTCGGCCCGCAAACAAACGACGTGCGATTCCACCACTGCTGAGGAAACGACCGCGCCGTATACAACGCGTGGCCGGCGGCGGCCGTGTAGCCGCCGTGGTGATCCATTTGCCGATAGTTTTTGGTAATTGGATCGAACAAATGGCTGTCCGCGATCGTGCCCAGCTGCGGCGGTGCCCAGCCTTTGACGCTTTCGTAATAGCGGTTGGGAATGGGCATGAAGACACTCGGATTGTGGTTGGCCGTGGAACCGAAGATCAGACCTTCTTCGCTGATGCCCAAGCCCCACGTGTTGTTGTTTGTCGAACGGATGAATTCCAGATGGGTGACCTGCGGTGGATCGGTTTGTGAAAGTTTGAAACGCCAAAATCCCATGCGGAACGACTGGTCTTCCAAGCCATCCACATGCGGTTGGCTGTTGTTGTATCCCTGCATCGCCCAGATCCAGTTGTCGAGGCCGTAGCGAAAATTGCTCACTTCTCCGTGAGTGTCTTTGCAGTTCCAGCCGGTGATCAGCGTAGTCTTTTGGTCGGCCACGTCGTCGCCATCTGTGTCTTTTAGGTACAATGTTTCCACCGCGTTTTGCACAACGGCCCCACCGCGAACAATCACGATGGCCGTGGGAACGCTCAGGCCCTCCGCGAACAGCGTAAACCTGTCGGCCACGTTGTCGCCGTCCGTGTCTTCGCAAATTCGAATGCGGTCGCGGTTGCCACCCAGTTCGTTGGGATAGTCGACCGTTTCGCAGACCCACAATCGTCCTCGTTCGTCCCACGTCATCGCAATCGGTTTGGCTTCAAAGCGGCGTTCGTCCGCGTACCGGCGAACAGCCATCCCGACGGGCGTCACAAAATGTTTGATGGATTCTTCCGGCACCAAAGGCTTCTGCATCAGATTGCGATTGTCAGCCTGAACGCCCCATTTTTCGCCCGGTGTGTAGTCGGGAATCTTCGGGCCAACGTCTTCGAATTCGAACGGCTGCGTGTCCTTGGCCAGTTGCGTCATGGCGGGCACAACAAACGGATCGGCATTGTTGAACGCAGGCCCCTTGCTCGGATCATCACCACACGCCCAACGAATGCCGCGTTCTACCAGATTGGCAAAGCCCGGCGCTGTAAATGTGCGCGTGTCGTGGCCCCATGCGGTGTAGAACACGCGACCTTGGCCGTGCGTTCGAATCCACGTCCACGGTTCGCGGGTTTGGCCTGGTTCCTGTTCGCCTTCCGAGCGATATTCCAGCACCGTGCGATTTTCTTCGTTGTGCAGATGATGAATGTAGGTTTCGTCCCAACTGCTTAAGCCGCCATACCCGCGCATCACGGGATGATTCGGTTCGGCCACGTCCACAGAAAACACGCGTCCACCATGTCGCTTAAACTGGCCGCCCATCAAGGCCACGATCTGCTTGTTGTTCCGCCAGCAATACGTCGCACAATGCAATGGAATGAACGCCTTTCCACCAGCCACGTAATCCAGCACCGCCTGAGCCTGCGGATCTTCGATGCGATCGATGTTGGCGTACAGAATCAGGCCGTCGAATTTTCCAAGCGTCTCCGCGTTCAGATCCTCCATCCGATCGGTGTACTTCAACGCAATGCCTCGTTGCTCAAGCACCGGCGCGAGTTCCTGAAAACGGTTTTCCGGCCGATGATGACCGTTGTCGCCCATGAACAACAACGTCAGTTCAGCCGCGTTGGCGGACGCTGCGGTGACTGCGATCGCTAGAGTGGTCAGAAGGTGTCTCATGTGGAAGTCCGCTGGTATGGGGAGAAAGGAGAAAGGAGAAAGGAGAAAGGAGAAAGGAGAAAGGAGAAAGGAGAAAGGAGAAAGGAGAAAGGCTGTCGATTTAGTCGGGATTTGTGAGCGGCACGGCGCTAGCCGCCGGTTTTGCCAGCGTTCTTCAGTACGTTGCCGGCAGAGTGGAGTTCGGGACGTGCAAAAACGTGTCTCCACCGATGTGAAATCGGTGGGGGACGGTTGGGGGACGGAAATGCGGCAGCGTGGATTTATGCTAGCGTAAAGTCTGGCAGTCGCACAATTTCTCCGCCCTTCGTGGCGGATTCGTGAGCGCAAATTCCGACGCACGTCCAGTTGGCGGATGTCACGGCATTCGGTTTTGGATCTCGACCATCGCGAATCGCGCTGATAAATTCGTGGACCAAGTGCGGGTGCGATCCTCCATGGCCGCCGCCTTGCACGAACGACAGGTGATCCGCATCATGAATTTCTTGCGGCAATGTGAAGCGGCGAATTTCTTCGGGCAGCAGGTCCGCGAAATCCGGCACCTCAATCTTTTCCGGAATCTCATGTTCCGCCTTCTTCGCCGTATGAATCACATGCGGCTCATTTTCCACCAGCGTCCATTCGAAGCTTTTCTTGGTGCCATACACATCAAAGCTCTCACGATACTGCCGCGCCACATCGTACAGAAAACGCCAAATGTGGGCCGTCAGATCGGTGTCTTTGATCTTGATATGACAGGTCTCAACGGCAAACCGGTTGCCCGACTTTTCGGCAATGTCGTCACGCACAGAACCCGAACCAAAACAGCTGACGTATTCTGCCAGACCGTCGACGAGGCCTAAGCACGGACTGACCACATGAGTCGCATAGTGCATCGGGATCATCTTTTCCCAATACGAAGGCCAACCGTCCATGTCCTGGGGGTGAGACGCCGCGAGGTGTTGAATTTTTCCCAATTCGCCGTTGTCGTACATCTGCTTGATAAACAGATATTCGCGGCTGTAGACCACGGTTTCCGCCATCATGTACTTTAGTCCGGTGTCTTGGACTTTTTCAACGATCTGGCGACATTCGTCGATGGTCGTCGCCATCGGAACCGTACACATCACATGCTTGCCCGCATCCAACGCCTTCAGCGACATCCACGCATGGTCGCCAATGGGGCTGTTGATATGCACGCAATCAATGTCCGGATCAGCCAGTACTTGTTCGTAGTCGACATAGCGTTTGGCAATCCCAAACTCATCCGCCAGCTTGTTCATTTCCGTTGCATTGCGGCGACAGACCGCGACGACTTCTGCGTCTGGATGAGCTTGATAGATCGGAATAAATTCCGCACCAAAGCCCAACCCCACCATCGCCATTTTTACTTTGCCGTCACTCATCAGATACTCAATTCCTGTTCAAAGTGGAGAACGCACGCATGTGCCAGATTCACGAACCGTGACCAGTATAGAAAACGGATTTCAGAACGTCGAATACACGAGCGTCGTATTCCGGCGAGCAGCAGGTTTTCCGCCGGGGCCAGACCGACCCGAATCTTCGCGATCAGGGAGCTCAACACGGCCACTACCCATTCACCAAGACTCGCCCTTTCCACCCGGTCAATGCAGGCATCACCAAACTCGCTTGCGTGGCCAATGGCCTCGCGGTACGTTCGCATCGCGCATAGAAAGTCCTTTCGCTGCCGACGGTTTTGGCCATCCGTCGCTGAATCAATAAATCGCCACCGCCACCGCCACCGCCACCGCCACCGCCATCAGACAGCGTGACACGCTGCATGGAAAGCTGAACGCATGAGCAATGGTTTTGAGTCTGACGTGAATCCGATCGACACCAGCAATCCGTACGCGGACAATCCGTATGCCGCACCCTCAGGTGTTGGCGACGTATCCACCGAAACCAATGAACTTGCCACGCGGTCAGCCCGGTTCACCGGAGCATTCGTCGACGGTTTGCTGATGTTGCCTGCAGCTGCTTTGATCTTTTTCTTAGCGGTTCAAATCGGCCTGGGGCTTCAAGGTGAAGTAATCACGGCTCAAATCGCAGCGGGAGTAATGAGGATGCTGGTGGTATCCGCATGGTACCTGATCCTGAACGGTTATACGTTGGCGAATCGCGGTCAAACCTTGGGGAAGATGGCTGCCGGCACGAAGATCGTGGATGCCCGAACCGGAGAAATCTTGCCTCTGATGCAACTGTTTCTAAAACGGTTTTTCTCAGTACAAGTGATCACTTTGATTCCGCTTGTTGGAAACATCTTTGGGCTGGTCAACGTCCTGATGATCTTCCGCGAAAATCGACGCTGCTGGCATGATGACTTTGCCGGTACGAAGGTCATCAACGTCCGCAAGTAACGGGGCCCTCATTCGCAATTCACGGTCGCGACATAGGACGCGCTGGCACGGTCGATCGTTTGACCCGACTCGAAGAGAAGGCTTTCTGCCGCCTGCACTTTTTTCAGACGGCCTCCTCTGCTAGTCGGGTCAAACGTTTGTTGCAACCGACTGACGCGGCCTAAGCCGCTCGGCGCGATGCCTGATCTTTATCCGTGTCTTGATACAGATGTTCGCGCGTGCAGGGCATGCCTGACAAGCCTTTGGCTTTGTGCTTGGTGGCCACGGTCTGGTAGATGCGAGCTCCGCCGTCGCCCAGCGCGAACACGCAGCCAGCGAGGTACAGCGTCCACATGCGGTATTTCTCTTCACCGATCTGACGCACAGCTTCCGCGCGATTCGCTTCCAGACGCTGGCACCAATGCCGACACGTCAGCGAATAGTGGTCTCGCCAGCCTTCCACGTCATGCACATCGAAGCCCTTGCTTTCCATGCACTGAATCATGTGCCCCAGATGATCGAGCTCTCCGCCGGGGAAAATATACTTGGCCAGCAGTCGACGTTCGGGTGACATTTTCCGAAACGCTTTGTCATCCATTTTGGCCGGGCGCGTGATGCCGTGGTTCAAGAACGTACCGCGGTCGGTCAACATCGAACTGACTTTGTTCATATAGCCAGCCATGTTGTCGATCCCGACGTGCTCAACCATTCCAATGCTGGAAATTCGATCGAACGGACCTTCCACGTCCGCATAGTCGATCAGCTCAACGGTGACTTGCCCTTCAAGCCCTTGATCTTGGATGCGTTGGCGAGTCATCGCCAACTGTTCTTTGGACAGCGTGATACCGTGTGACTTGGTGCCGTAGTATTTGGCGGCATGGCAAATCAAAGCGCCCCAGCCACAGCCGATGTCCAAATGCCGATCGCCGGATTTCATCTGCAGCTTACGACAGATCATGTCCAGTTTGTTGAATTGCGCCTGTTCCAGCGTGTCATCCCAGCGATGAAAATACGCGCAGCTGTACAGCATTTGTTCGTCAAGAAACAGCTTGTAGAATTCGTTGCCCACGTCGTAGTGAAACTGGATAAAATCTTTGTTCTCCGTCTGCTGACGTTTCAGTCCTGTTTCATCACCGCCATAGCAATGCTCAACATCCGTGGTGGCTCCACCGGCAAACAAAAACGACGATGCAAATTTGGCCAGCATCGCCACAGGAATGCCTTTGGTTTTGCTGCGACTGTTTTTGACGCGTGCGGTTTCGATGAACGTCACCATGTCAGCGCCGTGGTAGTTGATGGCCCCGCGAGCGTACAGCCGCAGCATGGTTTCTGGTTTCGGGCTGCGCAGCAGCGTTCCGATGACTCCCGGGCCGGAGATCGAAATTTCGAGTCCCTCGACCACGTTTTCGCCGAGCGGGACTACGGTGTCGTCCCATAGGCGGATTGAGACGGGGGAATTCAGACGCGTTCGAAGATACTCAAACAACTCGGTGGCACGTCGAATTTGTCGTTTTGCTTTCGCTTCCTTGCCGAACATTTTCCGCTCCAAAGTTGCCCGCTCGCAACAATTGCATACTCAGAAAACACGTCGCCGCACTCCATCGCAGACGATCCTCTCAATCTGCCCCAGATTCTAGTGGCAACCCTCAGAATCCTGCCATAGCGATTGCTGGCCGGAACGCTCCTGACTGCGATTCAGGCCCGGAAGGCCGACACAGCCTCTGCCGGTGACGTGAGCCACCGGAAGTCTCGCCATACTAAAAAGGTCCGCAGGGCCTGCAGAATTGCACGAAACAGTCGTTGCTCTGTCGGCCCTGCGGGCCTTTCAGCCACTCTTCGATATCACCGGGCCCTGATAGCCTCGGCAAAGGCTGTGTCAGCCCATTCGGGCTTGTGTCGCAGATGGCAATTCACATTTTACCAAATTTCCTTGTTTAACCCGCCGCCGCAGGCAAGGAACACGCTTGCGAATCGACCTCGCCTGCGGCCACGGGTTAAACAAGTTATGCCCAATAACTCCCGCATGGGTGCTTACGCCAAACCGGCCATTTTTCGTCCCGTCCAGAACGCGCCGAGCAGCAGGATAATGCCACCGCCCCAGGCCGGATGACTCCACAATCGCACGCGCTTGATCACAGATTCGGGTTCAGGCAACGCGGCGATTTTTTCCACCAAGCCCGCGAGGTTCTGTGATGTTGTGAGTTCTCCACGCGTGACTTCGGCGATCTCCTTCAACACTTCAAACCGTGCCGGTTGGCCGATCTGTTCCTTTTCGTTGCCCTGCACGGCGATGGTGGTTTCTAGGCGAGAACCCGTTTCGGAACAGGTTGTGATGAACTGATAGCTGCCGCCTTCTTGTGGCGTAAAGCTGCCTGTGAATAACCCCCACGAATCGTCGCCCGCCGCCGCCAAGCGGATGGAATCTGTTTGGCCCGATGGAGAAACGGCCTGCACCACAACAGTGCCTTCGCGCAGTGGTTCGCCGCTGCGTGTCATGACGTTGGCGTTGAGTGTCAGAACATTGCCGGCTTCTGGTCGGTCAGGCGAGTAGAACAGTCGCATCGATTCTCCTTGAGACATATTGCGCTGATAGGCCATCCACCGCACGACTTGCCCCCAGAACCGATAGTGGTACAAATCTTCCACACCTTTGCGCCACCGCCACGCGCCGTCGGTTCCCATGTATAGCACTTTACCGGTTCCGGATGTGCGAGTTGCAATCAAGGGAATGCGGCCGAAGCGACCGGATTCGTTGCCGTGGACCGCCAGAATTTCCGTGCCGATTTTGGCGCGTGTGACAGCGGCGTACCATTGAAAACCGGGCAGCGAATTCCACACGTTTTCGTTTTCTGTGTCTTCAGGTTCCAGCCGCGTTAACAAACTGCGCCGACCGGATTCCGTGAGTGCAAAGCGGGCCGGGCGAAGTGACCCGATGCCGCGCGGCGTGCTTTGATCGGGAATCACGGGATACAGTTCTTCCAATTCCGTGGTCAGCATCGTCGCCTGTTTGCCGCGCAAGCCGGGTAGAAACACCAAGCCGCCAGCGTGACTGCGTACCAGTTGTCGCAGATGCGTGCAGTTTTCCAGATTCAACTGATCCGCTTCAACGCCCACATCACCCAAGAACACCACGTCGTAATCGAACAACTGTTGTTCGTTAGGAAATTCGTCCAAGTATCCACGTCCACCGCCGACTTCCTTGAGGTCTGGGTGGAACAACAAGCAGTTCAATTCGACGCCGGGATCGCGTTCCAGAGCGTTTCGGAGATAGCGATATTCCCAGCGAGGATACGATTCGACCACCAACACCTTCAACGCTTCATTACGAATCGTGATCGGCGTTTTCAGTTCGTTGTTGTCGACAATCGTTTCTTCCGCATCCACGGGAATCTGCATGGTCAGATCGTAGTCGCCCGTTGTTTCGGGCTTCCAGTCGATTGTGTCCTGCACTTGTCCCATGCCCGGCAGTCGCACGATCTTTTCGATCCGCTCGCCCTTTGTTCCCAGCAAAGACACCGTGACGCTGCGATCGCCGGGCAGCCAACTGACAATGCGAAACGGAATTCTGAGCGTCTTGCCGGTCACGCCGAATGTCGGTGCTTCTGAGCTGATAAGTTCGATGTCTGGCAGTCGTGTTTCGCTGCCCACACCGGCCGCGAACACCGGAATGCGTCGCATTCGCAAATCGGTGGCCACGGCGCTGGGCGCGGTGCCGGTGTTCCAGTCGCCATCGGACAGCAACACGATGCCTCGCAGATTGACATGACTGTCGGCCACATACGATAGAGCTTGATTCAGATCCGTGCCTTTGGCTGCGTTGGTGAGTGTCGAGTTGAACGGTTCGAAAATGACTTCCATGCGTTCGGACACCGCACTCCAGGTGGCGGGGTCGATCGCGGGGATCACAGCGTCCGCTCGTGAAATCGCCTGCTTGGCATCACCGTTTTCGGCCACCACATCGCGGGTCTGCATGCTGTCAGAAATATCGTGCAACACCACCAGCGTGGGGCGTTCTTCGGGTTTGACTTCCTGAGTCAGTTCGGGCTGATTCAGCGTGATCAGCACGATGCCGATCAGCACAAACCGAAACAGTTCCAGCAAACCCATCGGCCGCGTATAACCACTTCTGCGCCAGCTAATCCAGCAACAGATCGTCGCCACAATCATGACGATTGTGGAGACGATAAGAGTTGTGGGTGTCCAGTAAAAAGTCATACAGGTGTCTGATTGTGTTGAAAGAAAAGATCGTTGCCAGTGGGATAGGCTTCCACGAATTTTGTCCGGCGCTTCATATTGTTGCCGGTTTACTGGCTGGCACTTGATCAGGCACGCACAAGATTGCTTCCGCCAGTAACGCCAGAATCATGAGGATCAAAAACGTGCGCCACACTTCGCTGGCCAGCTGCATCGCGCCGCCGACTTCGTCGTTGATGCGCGTGAATTCCAAACCGTTCAGTACGTCGCCGATCGCTTCGTCAGAAATCACATTTGCGTTGTCTTCTGACAGCGGTCGATTCATGGCGAACAGCTTGTCCTGCGCGCGATACAACCCGGCGGTGATGGGACGTTGCGACACGTACGTTCGTTCAGAAAGTTCGTCGAGTGCCGTCCATTGGCTGGTGATGGCTTCGGGAATCGTGCCCGCGTCTGCATGCCGCGCCGTTCCTAAGGCTCCAGCACCTCGGGCCAACGCCCGCTGCGTCATCACGTAGAACGTGACGCCATTGCTGACCAGATTCGAATCGGCGACGGTCGGCAGCATACTGCAAAAATAGGCGGCTCCGCGATCTGTGCCCGCGCGAGTCAGCAGCGGCATGCCGTTTTCCAATTGCCACAACGACGTCGCCAGTTTGACATCCAGTTGACACGCGCGATAACACTGCACTTGGCCGACTGGCAACGGCGTTCCGCTGAGTGCATTAGCCAGCAAGTCGGCGTCTGTCCGCCATGGCTTAAACGGAAAGTGGTCGCCTTTCTCGGGCGTTCGCCATTCTGTCCAAGCGGCGTTGAACAAATTGTTGGTGCCCGGTGATTCTGGCGGGAAGAACATCACGGATCGGCCGGACGCCACAAAATCTTCCAGCTGTTTGGCCAGCAAGCCGTCAGGAATTGGAGCCTGCCAAACGATCATCGCGGCTTCTTCCCACGGAATCGCGTTGGCCGCTGCGGACGACAGGATTTCTGCTTCGTAAATCAGGCTCCGATCGGAAGCTGTCGCCGCCGCCACTCGAAACATTTCTGCCGCAGCTTCGTTGTCGGACACGATCACGGTTTTACGAACGGCGGGTTCCGCATACACGAAGCGATACACATTATCAGACAGGTTCGAATCCCGCGGCAATTCGACTCGCCCCCAGCCTTCGCGCGCTTCTTTGTCCAGCGGAATGGCGTGCCCCTTGCGAACCAATTGGTCGCCCGTGAGTTCCAAGTTCAGCCGCGATCGAGCTCCATCGATGATGATCGTCAATTCCACGTCTTGGGGTTCGTCAGTGGGCGTGGAACGTGTCAACAGAATGTCCATCACCAAGTCTGCGCCATTCAACGATTCGCGGCGGTGAACTCCACTGACGCTGACGGCCACATTATCTGCGGCAACATCGGGGTACGTCAGCAAAAACAGTCGCAAGCCTTCTCGCGCGGACAGCTGTCGCCGAACGGTTTCCCAACGACCTGCGGTGGGGTTCCAGTCGTTTTGTCGCAGGTCACTGCAGATCCAAACATCCGTCCGACCGGTTTCGTTGGTTTCGATATACTCGACAACATTCTGCATCAAAGCCGGAAGATCGGTCGTCGTTGCCGTGGCAGAGGCTTCGGGCAGTGATTCCAGTTCGGCGATGGAACTGATTTCCAATGGCTTTCCGTAGGCACTGTCGAACAGCACCAGCTTGGTGTCGCTTTCTGTGCTGCGCAGCATGTCTGACAACTTCTGCAGCGCCGTCGAACGCTTTGATTCGCTGGTCTGCGGATTTTGTTCTTCCATGCTGACGGAACGATCCAGCACCACGATGGTGACTTCCGGCGAATTGGACGACGTCAGTCCCAGCCAGCCGCCGGACATCGGTCGACTGACGGCAAAGATCAATCCGGCCACCGCCAGCATCCGCGCCAGCATTAACAAAATGTAACGCAACCGTGCCATCCCGCGTGCCATGCGTTTGGCTTTTAACAGAAACATGGTCGCACCCCATGGCATCGTTTTGTAGCGATTCTGATTGATCAAATGGATCAGAATCGGCAGCGCGATCAGAGGCAACGCCAGCAGCATGGCGGGTTGTAGAAAATTCATGGACTATCGTTTCCTTGCCAGCAGGAAACGAGTCAGTGGTTCGGCATAGTGTTCTTCGATGCTGACGCGGTGGTAATCCACGGCGGAATCGCGCACGAGTTTCTTGATGTCCGCCAGATAGGTTTGCACGGCTGCTCGATACTGTTTGGCAATCGTGGTCGGATCCACCAGCATCGGCGCGGCCCCTTCTAAGTCGACAAATTTGACCGGGCGATCAAATTCGAAATCGATTTCACTTTGTTCCAGCAGGTGGAACACGGCGACATCATGTTTGCGAAATCGCAGATGTTGAAAGCAACTGCGAAGTTCTTCGGGGTCCATAAACAGGTCCGAAATAATCACGACCAACGCCCGCTGAGCGACTTTTTCAGCCGCCTGATGCAACGCTGTCGGAAGTCCGGTTTCGCCTTCACCTTTCATTAGTGCCAGTTCGTCCAGCACGAACTTCAAGTGCGCCGGGCTGCGTTTGGGAGCAATCTCACGCTGAAATGTTTCGCCGGCGCTGTACAGTCCGACGGCGTCTCCTTGCGCTGCCGCCAAATAGGCCAGCGTGCCAGCCAAGCGGCGAGCATAATCTAGCTTGGTTTTACCGGGTTCTTGGCTGCCGTTGATACCGTAGTTCATCGAACCGCTGACATCCACGATCAGTGCCAGCCGCAGGTTGGTATCGGCTTCGTATTCTTTAATATAGAAGCGGTCACTGCGTCCCCACGCGCGCCAATCCAGACGGCGGGTGTCGTCGCCGGGAACATACTTGCGATACTCAGAAAATTCCAAGCTGGAACCACGCGTCGGACTGCGGTGCCGCCCGGAGACGCTGCCGATCATCGGCTGACGGGCGTCCATTGCAAGTCCGGAAAGCCGGGCAATCACCGCTGGTTCGATAAAGTCACGCATGAGGAATTGTGTTCGATGGGGAGTGTGACGACTGGATAACGGAAAGAAGCTGCTGGGGTGGTGTGTGTTTGTGTGTGATCGTCGCGAAGCGACGATAGGCACTAGCCTAGGACGTAAGTCCTAGGAACTGTTTCCATGACAGAGCCGATAGTCGCGAAGCGACGGCAGACGTTGTCATCCGACGATCTCCTGCTCGAAGACATACTTTGGATCGAATGTAACTTGATGTTTTAGCAGCATCGCGAGATATTCGTCTTTGAACGACAGCTTTTGATGATGGGTCCGCTGGTTCGTGATGTACGCTTTCACAGATTCGGAGGCCGACTGGCTGACCGAAAACGCACCGTATCCCGATTGCCATTGGAATTTTATTCTCGTTCGATTCGTTTCGTTGATCCATCTGGATGAATTGGCCGTCAGAGACTGGATGGTGGACGAGATAGCGAATTGAGGATGAATTTTCATCAGGAGGTGAACGTGATCTTCAATTCCACCAGCCTTCGAGAGAACGGCCTTGTGCACTTTGACTGTTCCCCCGATGTAAGCGAATAAGTCGTCCCGCCAAGCGTCGGCAAGAACGGCTTTCCGGTACTTGGTTGAGAAGACCACATGGATCAGGATTCCGTGGTGTGAAGACATGGGGCTGTTCTACGGGTGTTAAAACGTTCGTTTCGTCAAGGGAATAGAATTGTGTAAGTTTGAGTCGCGACGGATGGATGTGGCCAGTTTCAGCTTCGGACGTCAGCCCACTTTTAGTTTCCCACAATCACCGGAGGAGCCACAGGAAGGCGACAAACAGAACACACCTGTCGCCCCTCCGGGGCTTGATCCTCTTTTTTGACCAGTTCCTTGGGAAAACGCCCAAGGAGATCTCTTGACGTCCCTTCGGGACTAATCGCAAATTTCTTCCGGAATGTCATCGCTTCACGATTTTTCATCGCCATTGATTACCCGCCCATCGTTTCCTTGTTGAGTTCGTCGACCAAGCGTGACACGATTTCACTGCTGCTGATGCCTTCGGATTCCGCGTTGAATGTGGTTAACACGCGATGGCTGAGCACCGGTTGTGCCACGGCCATCACGTCTTCCAGTCGCACCATGTAGCTACCGGTTAACGCGGCGCGAGATTTGGCTCCTAGAATCAGATACTGCACGGCGCGCGGGCCGGCTCCCCATGACACCAGCGGCTTGAGCCATTCGGGTGACTCATCCACTTTCGGTCGTGTGCGGCGAACCAAGTCGACGGCGAATTCGTAGATGTGTTTGGGCACAGGCACGCGACGCACCAGTTCCTGAAATCCTTGTACAGAATCGCCGTCCAGAATGTGTTCCAACGTCGGCAAGACACCGCCGGTTGTAGAACGCGCGATTTCGATTTCTTCGAGCCGCGATGGATAGTCGACGTTGATCAGAAACATGAAGCGGTCCAGTTGAGCTTCTGGAAGAGGGTACGTGCCTTCCTGTTCAACCGGGTTTTGCGTGGCCAGCACAAAGAATGGTGGCGACAACACATACGGGCGACCGACCACAGTGACGCGATGTTCTTGCATCGCTTCCAGCATGGCGGCTTGAGTCTTCGATGGGGCGCGGTTGATTTCGTCGGCGAGCACAATGTTGGCGAACAGCGGGCCTTTGACGAATTCGAATTCACGGCGTCCGTCGGCGTTTTCCTGCAGGATGTCTGTGCCGGTGATGTCCATCGGCATCAGGTCGGGAGTAAACTGAATGCGGCTGAAACTCAGCGACATGGTTTCTGCCAGTCGGCTGACCAACAAGGTCTTGGCCAAGCCGGGAACGCCCATCAGTAAAGAATGGCCGCGAGCGAACAGGCAGATGGTCAGCTGTTCCACGACATTGTCTTGGCCCACGATGACCTTGGCTAATTCGGCCTTGAGCTTCTGGTACACGCTTCGCAGGTCGTCGATAGCAGCGACGTCGTCGGAATGAAGTTCCGGAGTCGGATTGATCGCGGTAGACATAGATTCTTTCGTGGTTACTTGGGAATTTGCAGGTGCATCTGTCCGCCGTTTTGCATTTGCACGAGCACGTTACGGTTCTGCAACTGAAACGGTTTCTTCATCGCTTCGAACGCCGTTTTCTGGCTGTCGGTTAGGATCGCTAGATCCGGCTTCGAAAGTTTGAACATGGGAATTGTCAGCAGAGTGATTTCTAAAAAGTAATTGGCGTTCTGAATTTTCGTATCCGGCGCCGGCAGTTCTTTGAGGACTGCTTCCAACAGAATTTCACGCTGTGCTTTGGACAGCCATAATTCTCGATCCAGCATCGCGACGATGAACTTGGCTGTCGCGGCGGATCGCACGTTGCTTCTGCGCGTCAGTTGGTCCGAGGCCGTGGGCAGCAGCTGCTCAAGCGTGTGTTTCCAGATCGGATCGTCGTCCACTTGCTGAACATCAGGCACGGCCAGCGAAAATGAGAAGTTGCCATTGCCTCCCCATTGCGCCGCGTTCCGTTCATACTGTTTCAACTGCTGCTGCGACATGGCCTTCCACGTCGCAATAGCGGTGTCAGTGGCCCCTTTTCCGGCGACCTGCAAATGGTGAGCGTCCGCTTCTGAGATTTCGCTGGAGGATCGGTGAAAATCCACCCGCACCGCGACAGCGCGCATCACGCGTGAACGCTGAGCTGTAATGGCGTCGCGCAGTTTGTCCTGCCATAGGTCGACGCCTTCGTTCGACTGAAAGCTAATGTACTGTTCATCGCCAGCACTTCGACCGCTCCCGGCCAAATCTGCCGCCCGCTGTTTCTGGGCGTCGCCAAGGATGTCCGCTTGTCTCGCACCGGCAATTACGGCAGTAATCGGTGTTTGCTGGAAGTAGTAATTCACGGGGTGCAGGGCATAGCACGCATTATCTAGCTTTAGTTTGTCAGCGACCACATCAGCGATGGCGGCCCGTTGAGCGGAAGTAAAATACAGTTCGGCATCCAATAGATTCAGAATGTGCCCCTGTGTGGCAGCCCGGTAAAACATTTTGCGTTCTTCTGAGGATTCGGCCAACGCTGTTTGTTGTTCAGGCGTGAGCTTCGTGTCTGCCAGCAGCTGTTCGTGCTGCAAGATATCCAATCCCTTGGCGGCCCCGTTGAAGTCTGTGAACGTGATCGGAAAATGCTGGTTGAATCCTTGATGGCCGCGATTGTTGTTGGCCTGCGGTTTCTGTGCGGCCTGTTGAGACGCCTCGATCTTGTTGGTCAGCGTGGTCTGTAACGCGGCCTGCTGTGCGGGCTGCAGCTTGACTTGACCATCCAGCCAAGCGGTTGCGGCTGCGGTGTACGCTTCCAGTCGGATCTTGCGTTCCTTGAGTTCCGCTTCGGGCGTGAGTACGTCGGGCATCACGGGCTGAGCAAAAACTTCGCGAACCACCGCTTTCTGCTGCCTCGCACCTTTGCCGGTGGCGGCTTTCAGAACGTCGCCGATGGCTTCTGCGAGCTTTTCAATCGCGGTCGCCTGAGTCTGAGCTTTGGGGGCCGGGGCACAGATCATCGCGGTGATCAGCAAAGATGCTCGAAAGATTGTCGAGGATCGTAACGGATTCATGCCAGACTCGCTGTGGCTTAGGGAGTGGATCGCACGGGTACTGATTGTTGGTTGCGGCGATCAGCATTGCAAGCGATTCGTCCCATCCGTTTCACAAAGGGTGCGTTCATGGATTTGGGCATTTCCTATTGGGTGGCCGGGGCTGGACTGAACGAAGTGCAGGAAGCCCCGGGGTTTCGCTCGTACCTCACTCCAACCCCGGCCACCCTTTCCAGCCTTGACGATCCTCGATGATCGCCACCTTCCGCAAACGCCACGCAGCCCGCGCCAGTGGAATCCACACGATTACGATCCTGACCGCCAACGGAAGAGGGACCGGCCCCAGAATATTTTTAGACGAATTCCACTGGTTTGATGATCCGTTTGTGACGCTGCCGTGCCTATACTGTCTTTCAAAGTTCGCCCGGCGGAGATACAAAGCGAACTGTGCCCTCGGTTTCTGGCCTGCACCAACCGGACAACTACGGAGACTTCGAAGATGAGTTCCACTGCGATTCAGCTACCGGATACAACTCGGCGACGGCTGGAAGAGTTTCAGAAGCAGGTTCGAAAAATCAAGCTGGCGGAAGGGATTCTGGCAGGGCTGTTCGGGCTCGCCGTATCCTACATCGCCGTGTTCGTGATCGATCGGTTCGTGGACACTTCGTCCATCGCGCGAGCCGCCATTCTGATCACAGGTGCTTTAGGCTTTGGCCTGTTCTTTCCACTGAAGTGTCATCGCTGGGTTTGGCGAACGCGACAAATGGAACAAGTGGCCACCCTGCTAAAACACAAGTTCCCCGCACTCGGCGATCAGCTGCTCGGCGTCGTCGAACTGTCTCGCGGCGACGCGGGACTCGGCAGCAGCCAGACGCTGGCGCGAGCCGCCGTCGAACATGTGGACAGCGTTGTCCGCGACCACGACCTAACCGACGCGGTTCCGAACCCGCAGCACAAACGCTGGGGCATCATTGCCGGAATTCCGCTGGCTCTAACACTGCTCGCGTTGTTGATTGTGCCCGCTGCTGGATCGAATGCGTTGCAACGCTGGTTAATGCCATGGTCGGATGTCGAACGCTACACATTCGCACAGGTCGTTGAACTGCCAGACCGAATTGTTGTGCCGCATGGGGAAGAATTCGAATTCGCCGCTCAGCTGTCTTCAAAAACCAAGTGGTCGCCGACAGCAGGAACTGTTCACTTTACCGGTCAGCAAGCTGTGGCGGCCGACCTACAAGACGACGGCTACAAGTTTCAGGTGCCGCCGCAGACGGAAACAGGCACGCTGAATATTCGCATTGGCGACATTCGTCAGGAACTGGATGTGCAGGTCGCCACTCGGCCAGAACTGAATTCACTGACCGCATCGGTGAAGCTGCCGGACTATCTGCAATATTCCAAGAACGTTGAAACCGATGTCCGGGGCGGCGTCGTTTCGCTGTTGAAGGGATCGGTCAGTGAATTTGTCGCCGACATTAGCCGTAACCTGCAGACCGCGACGGTCAAAGGGGCAGACACCAAAATCACCGGTTCCAAGATCAGGCCCGCTCCGGTTGCGGTCGAAGCATCGGAAACGATCGAATTTCAATGGAAGGATGAACTGGGGCTCACCGCCAAAGACGGTTTCCAACTGAAGATCAAAGCGGTCGATGACGTGGAACCGAATGTCTACTTTCAACAACTGGACCCTCAGCAGGTCGTCTTAACGACAGACGTGATTTCGTTTGATGTGCAGGCGGACGACGATTTCGGACTGCGAGAAATCGGGCTCGAATGGCGTGGTGTCGAAGATTCTCTGCGGAACCCCAACCCTGTGCAGGGCGACAAAATCGTCAGCGGCGGCAGTCCGGAGAACACCGCTTATACCGGCCAAACCACGTTTTGTGCCATCAGCGACAAAGTGCCCGCTCAGACGCTGGAAGTGCGAGCGTACGCCAAGGACTACAAACCGGAACGCGGTCGGTGCTATTCGCCCACCTATGTGTTGCATGTGCTAACGCCGGAAGAACACGCGATCTGGATTACCAATCAGCTGCGTCGTTGGGCCAGTTTAGCGGATGATGTTTACGAAGAAGAACTGCGTCTGCACGATGTCAATCGCGAACTTCGCCGCATGGATGGTGAACAGGTGACGCAGTCCAAGAATCGTCGGCGGATTGAACAACAGGCGGCGGCGGAACGAGCCAACGGGCAACGATTGGGAGCCGTCACCGATCATGGCGAACAGCTGATCAAGCAGGCCATGCGGAACAAAGAAATGATGGTCGGTCATCTGGAAACTTGGGCCGACGCCTTGGAAGCGTTAAAGGACATCGGCGAAAACCGGATGCCAACCGTCGCCGACATGCTGGCCAGTGCTGCTCAAGCCAAAAGTGGTCAGAAGCCAAGCCAGCCCAGCCCGCCTTCGCCATCCGATCCGAATGCCAAGTCTGGCCCCATGGCGGGAAACAATCGCAGTGACCAAACAGCGGAACCGAAAGAATCCAAGCCCGATCCGAACGCCCCGGACATGCTGGCCGTGCCGAAACTGACCGACGTGGAATCTGGTCATATGAAGACGGAAGAAGCCACCGCCGAAGAAGAACCTCAGAAACCGGGCCAGCCGAAGTTTGGCTTACCGACCACAGTTCTGAATGGTGGCCCGAAGCCCGAGAAACAGGATGAAGATCCAGCGCCAGCGGAAGACCAAGTCGACGAAGCGGTGGAAGAACAGGCCGATCTGCTGGCCGACTTCGCAAAGGTGCGAGATGACTTGCAGAAGATTATGGACGACTTAGAAAACAGTACGTTTGTCAAACGCTTCAAAGCCGCTTCGCGACGTCAGTTGGAAGTTGCGGAAGATCTGAATCGCACGTTGTTCAAAGGCTTCGGCATCACGGCTGCCAAGCTGGATGATCGTCAGGGAACTCAGGCAGAAAAAATCGCGGTTCAGGAAGAGGCTCAAAGTCGTTCTGTGTGGATGATTCAAACGGACTTAGAAGCGTACTACGACCGCCGCAAGATGCCCAAGTTTCTGAGGATCTTGGACGAGATGCAGGAGCTGGAAGTCACAACGCAGCTGACCAAGCTGGGCGATCGTGTGCGGCAAAACATGGCTGGCGAAGCGATCGCACGCACGGAATACTGGGGCGACACGATGGACCGCTGGGCCGAGGAACTTGTCGAACCATGTCCGGGCGGTTCCTGACCTGGTGGACCGAGCGACAGTTTGCCGCCATTTATTGTGCTGGAAGTGATGCGAATTTTAGAAGCCGAAATGGACCTGCGTGACGAAACGCGTGCGGTCGAACAGGCGCACGATGCGATTCAGCCGGATGAATATGTTGATCGGGCTGAGATGTTATCGAAGACTCAGGCGGAACTTCACACGCGACTGGAACGTGTCATGGTTGATATTCGGACATTGCCCAACGGTGAGCAAAGCTTTGGTAAAGAGCTGAAGATCATCGGTGCGGCGGTGGCCGTCATGGACGAAGCGACACAGATTCTGCATGAACCTGATACGGGGCCAGAAGCGATTGCTGCGGAAACGGAAGTGATCGAACTGCTGTTGCAATCGAAGCGCGCGAACCCGAACGGTGGTGGTGGAGGCGGTGCGTCTCTAGGTGGCGGCGGTGGCGGCGATACCAACACACCAGCACTGGCATTGTACGGAGCCGGTGCCGAACTGAAGGCTAACGTGCAGCAGCGCGGCGTTCAGCAGTCGACCGGAAAATCAGGCAGCGATTTGCCAGCGGAATTTCGAGATGGACTGGAAGCGTTCTTTAATGCGGTGGAGGATGGCCGGTGATGCAACTGCGGAATATCACAAGCGTCCTCGCAATCGTCTGCGTCCTCGCAGGCACCAGCTCCGCTCAAGATCCGCAGCTGCGTTTCGGCACCCAGGTTTCGCCCGACGTTGAACAGATCTACGAACGTGGCCTGTCTTGGCTGGTAGAAAATCAGGATGAGGACGGGGATTGGAACCAGGGGCAGTCGACTTCTAGCCATGGATCGGGTGGTCCGGGAACGACCGGCATGTGCGTGATGGTTTTTCTGGCCAGCGGCGAAGATCCAAACTTCGGCAAGTACAGCGATAACATTCGCAAAGCTGTTCGCAACATGATCAAAGCGCAAAGCAGTTCTACCGGATATCTTGGCGGCAGCATGTACCATCATGGCTTTGGGATGCTGGGCTTGGCAGAAGTGTATGGTGCATTAGATGAAGAAGCCTTGTGGCAAGGCGATTCCAGTTCGTCCCGCCGCACCATTGGTGAAGCGCTGGAACTTGCGGTGCGATGCGCACTGACGTCTCAGAAGGACAACCAATGGGGCGGTTGGAGATACTCGCCGGGTTCTCGTGACGCAGACACATCCGTGTCCGGTGCTGTGTTGATGGGGTTGTTGGCGGCACGAAATGCGGGCGTCAAAGTTCCGGACGACGGTATCGACAAGGCGTTGGAATATTTTAAGAAGATGACTTCCAGTCGCGGCGGAGTCGGGTATGCAGGTTCGGTGGGTGGAATGGGCGGATCGAAAAATCTGCAGGCGATTGCCACGCTGGTGTACGCCATTGGAAAACGCAAAGAATCGGCCGAATTCAAGGCTGTGCTGGAACAGATTTCCGCCAGTCTGGAACATCAGGAATCTAGCTATCCGTTCTACTTCCGTTATTACATGGCTCAAGCCACATTTCAGGGAGACTTTGAAGCGTGGAATAAATGGAACACAAAAACGATCCGACAGCTCAAGGAATTACAAAACGACGACGGAAGTTTTACGTCGGGTCACGGGTCTGCTTACGGCACAGCCATGTCGCTGCTGGCACTGGGGTTGAACTATCGATTTCTACCGATTTACGAACGCTAGGCAGTCGAGCATGAATATCTTTGAATAACTGAACAGCGATCTCTATGAATTGCCATCCCCAAATTATTGTCTGTCTGCTGACATGCTTAGTGTGTTCGACGGTCCCGGCCAGTGAACCCAAAGTGACGGGCACCTTGTATTGGGGCAATGGGGACAGCTTGGATGGGCAACTTCAGTCGGCCGAAGGCGATACGTTGGTTTGGAAATCGCCGCTATTTGCAGACCCGTTGTCTTTGAATTTGGCCGTCTTGTCGGCTGTTCGGATTCCCGAACTAGAAGCGGCAGAACCTGTTGCAGCCGCCGACGATGGCTTCCGCATTACGTTAACGAACAACAATCTGTTGTATGGTGAGATTGCGAAGATTGACGCGGATACGATGACCTTCAACAGCCGCCGACATGGAACGCTTGTCGTTCGCAAAAACAAAATTCGCAGCCTGCAACGCAATCAAAATCAAGGGTTGATTTTCCTCGGCCCGCGAGGACTCGAAGACTGGAGTCAAAAATCACAAACCGCAGCACTGGCCGATGGTGTGTCGAACTGGCAAGAAGAAGACGATGGCAGCCTGACGACATTAAAGGGCGAATCTTCGATTTCACAAAAGCTGAAACTGCCGTCACGGTGCGAAATCGAATTCGTGCTGACGTCGTCCACGATTCCGGATTTCGTCATGACAATCGGAGGCAACGGATCGGCTCGACCACGCCTAGAAATGTGGGGCGATTCCTTTGTCGCTCGCGCGGAAAAAGATTTCGTTGAACTACAGGTTGTGGCCGATGATTTGCGAAAGCTGCATGTGTTTGCGTTTATCGACTTCGAAAAAAGCGTGATGGTTGTCTATTCACACACCGGCAACAAGCTGGGAGAATTGAAGGCCAACAACTGGGACAAACTCGGCAACAGCATCACACTGGAAGCCATCGATAGCGACCTGACTCTGAAGCATCTGCGCGTCAGCGAATGGGATGGCACGATTCCTCAAGCGCTGGTGGAAGGCCAAAGCCGAGTTCACATGCAGGATGGTCGCGTCCATTATGGCAGCCTGACGGAACTATCCAGCGATTCCAGCACGCTTAAAATTGCATTGGCCCCTGCAGTAAACGCTGACGCTGACGCTGACAATAGCGATGGCGAGGCTGAAGCAACGAGTGATGGTGATGATATAGCAAACGATCTGGAAGTGAAGCTGGCTGACATTCGCCGCGTGGTGATGTCGACGGTCGAACAGCCGGGGAATGATCTTGGCAAGACGATTGTGGCCTGGCGAAACGGCGGGTTTCTGTCCGGCACACTGAATTCGATGGACCAAGAATCCATCACGCTGACCACCGATTTTTCCGTCGATCCGATTCGTTCTTCACTGGCGGGCGTGCGGCGGATCGGTCTGCCGAATACGGACGTGGCTGACGAGGAACCAGACAGGCTGTTTTTTGATGGCGGATCACTGCGCGGAAATCTGACTGTCGAAGATCACGCAGAACCGATTCGCTGGACACCGGTCGGCGGCAGAAATGCCACAACGTTAGTGTCGGGAGGCAACGCGCGCTTTCAACGCGGTGCAGAACCCGAACAGTTGGCCATTGATTCCAACCAGTTTCCGGACGTGGTGTATCTGCACGATGGGGACGTGTTTCCTTGCCGCACGGAATCCTGTGACGACAAGCGCATTCGCATCGTGTCGCCGGTCACGGAAATTCGTCAGCTGGATGTGAATCTTGTGAAGGCGATGGAGTTCGGCAATTCGCAACGATCTCGGCATCAGGGCTTCAACAAAGACGATTGGAAACGGTTGACCGGAGCGATCAAGTACGTTGATTCGGCTGTCAGTTTTAGTAGCAGCGCGGCGTTTGGACATCCCGACGTGATGACGGGGGACGCTTTGTCATTTCGGATCAAATGGCAGGCGACTTGTTACGGCAACATCACGTTCTGTTTGTTCGCTGAGGATCTGAATAGTCCCGTCACTGCCACAACAGTCAACCTGCTGCTACAGCCGTCGCAGATCGTTGTTTCAGACCGCGCCCCCGACCAAAACGGCCAGCGGGCCTTCTTCGGCTTTAACCGCGGTGCCCCAGCGGATGATGGCGCAGTGCAGGTGAAGAATCGGGACGCTGTGGTTGAGATGATTGCACGTGATGGCAAGGTGCATGTGTCGATCAACGGCGACGAAGCCAAAGTGCTCGACCTCAATCCGGACGGCGCAGGATCGAAAGGCTTGGTGATTGGTGCAACGATTACGTCGGTCAATAGCCGTAACGCTCAAACGCTAAAAAACAATGTGCGTGGCTTGGTCGAGATCGATGATTTCTTGGTGCGAAATGTCGTGGGAGCTTCCGTGAAACAATTCATCCAAGAAGAAGCTCGCGAACTGGCGTTAACGGTTCCTCGTTTTCGCCGCGACGATCCGCCGACGCATGTGCTGCTGGCACCGAATGGAGATCTGCTGCGAGGCCGTTTGAATTCTGTGACGGAACAGGAAATCATTTTTGATTCGCGACTGGAGACATTCCGCTTTCCTCGTACACGCGTGGCAGCATTGATCTGGCTGTCGCAGGACAAAGACGCCCCGCCTGCACCGGTTCGAGCGGCCACGGCTGTGCAGGCCAAACTGGACAACGGTTTCATGCTGACAATGACGCCGGATCGCATGTCTGGCGGGGAATTGATTGGGCGTTCGGAACAACTTGGAGTGTGTCGGATTCCGGCGAAGGCCATTCGTGACCTGTTTTTGGGCAGCCCGGAAAGTCGGCAAGACACCATGTCGTACGTGCGTTGGATTCGGCGTGACGCTCCTGAGCCCGAATGGGAAACACCGGCAGGTGATGAGCAATCGCTGGCGACGAAAATGATCGGCCAGGTCGTCGCAGACTTTGAATTACCCACACTGAGCGGCGGCATGTTTCGACTCAGCGATCACGCCGACAAAGTGGTCGTGCTAGATTTTTGGGCCACATGGTGCGGACCTTGCGTGGCGGCGTTGCCGGAATATGTGGAGGCGACATCCAACTTTGAACAGTCGGACGCCATCTTTGTGGCGGTGAACTTGGAAGAAAGCCCGGAACGCATCAACGAATTTCTCAGCCGCCACGATTTAGCTCCTACAGTTGCACTGGACCGTGGTTCTGTGATCGCCAAACGTTTTCAAGTGTCCGGAATCCCGCATTCTGTGGTGCTCGGCCCGGGCGGCGTCATCAAACATGTCACCGTTGGCTACAGGCCGGGTGTCGGCGCGCGGACTCAGGAACACATCGAAAACATCCTCGCCAACGACGCGGACGAATAAGCACTGGTGTAAAAATCACCTGCCATCATCAACCCAGCCGTTTTCGAGTCTGGTGCCAAGAAGTTGGTGCTGACTGAGAATTTGGTCTGCGCGGGGTTTGTTCCGGGCCATTCGGGTCGCTTGCCGTTCAGGCGAGCGGTGTCGCTTCAGTGATCGGAAACCGCTGTCACGGGTTCTTTGCCCAAACAGCATTGGCCTAGGGTTTTGGGCTTTCCAGAACGGTTTCCGATGGCTGCGCCCGCATTTGCCACCCGCCGGCACGCATCAGATGGTTGAAGCCGACTCACCGAACACCGCTGTGATGCAACCTCACAGCGCTTGCACGACGAATTTTCCGTTGTGACCCCAACAATCGGAATAACCGTTCGCCGAAAGCAGACAGGAGCAGTAACCAAGGTCAGCGCAAGGCTGTGACGTGACGTAGGGTTCACCATAGCCAACTGTTCGGTGTCCCTCGCCAAATCATGAGCCCATGAAACCACTTCGAGATCTTGTTAAGCATTCGTCCGTCTACATGATTGGCCAGATTCTGAGTCGACTTGCGTCGGTTCTGCTGTTGCCCCTGTATACGAAGATGCTGTTGCCCGCCGATTACGGAGTGATGGCGATTCTGGATCTGACCGCCGCAATTTTGTCGACATTTTTGGCCGGCGGAATGGTAAGCGCCGTCACGCGGCATCACTTCGATCATGACGAAGGCCAGCACCACGACAAAGTCTGGTGGACGGGCATGTCTATGGTGGGCAGCGTGTGTACTACCGTGTGCCTGATGATGTTTCTCAGTCGACACATGTTGGCGGACGTGACGCTCGGCACCGAGATCACTCAGGGAGCGTGGTTCTACACGCTGACAATCATGACACTGTGGTTCACCGTTGTGGGCATGATTTTGGATTCGTACCTGCGAGTCATCAAGTGGTCGGGCGTGTTCGTTGTGATTTCGCTGGGCCGACTGGTGTTCAACATCAGCCTGAACGTGTGGTTGTTGGTCGGCCTAAACATGGGTGTCGAAGGTCTGCTGTACGGCAACCTTGCGGCTACTTTTTTGCACACCGCAGCATTGGCGATCGTGTTTCTACGCACTCGTGGAGCGTTCACAATCGATCGTGCCATTGGTCGTGAGATGCTGAGGTTTGCCGTACCGCTGGTGATCGCGGCCATCGCGGGAATGGCGATGCACGAAGCCGATCGCTTCTTTCTGCGAATTTGGGACGGTCTTGATTCCGTTGGTGTCTATTCGTTGGCTCATAAAATCGGTTTCGCCGTTCACACTCTGTGCCTACTGCCGTTTCTTTCGATTTGGCATGTGGCCATTTACGACATCGAACGGCTGCCGGATTGCCATAAGCTGTTCGGCAAGGTGTTCGGCTGGTTCACTTCCGGATTAGGCATCTTGCTGCTGGGAGCATCACTGACAGTGCATCCGATATTGCCGTTCTTGACTCCTGATACCTATGGCAACGCGATCGAAATGATCAGCGTGATCTTACTGGGGTTCTACGTGTTTGCACTCAGCTTTATGTTTGAAGTACCATCGCTGCTCACAAAACGAACTCGCCTGATGATCCCCGGATCGATCGTTGGCCTGGTGGTCAACATCGCCGCGAACTATGTCCTGATCCCGAAAATGGGGCCGTGGGGAGCCGCTTGGGCCGGTGTTCTGACATACGCCGCGTACTCGGGCACCATTTTGTATTGTTGCCGTCAAGCGATCGCCATTCAGTATCCGTGGCTCCGGTTTTCGCTGACCGCGACATCGCTGTGTGCGACCTATCTGGGCCTGCGTTACGGTGTGTTTCCGTCGGTTGGGCCGGCTGCACAAATTGCAATTTCCGTCTTCGCCTGTGCTGTGTTCGCTGTGGTGTTGTTCGGCCGCGAAGGACTAGATTTGGCAATCGAAGCGTTGGTGAAGTTCAAGCACAAGCGCAACGGATCGCCAGCCGCCCCGGATGCGGAAGTTGCTGAGGAGTCGGCAGCACCGTCTGAGGAACTGGTAAGTGCATCATGAAAGCAGCAGCAAAGTGGTTGATGCGAGCCGTTAGCTTGCTGGTTGTTCTGCCGGCCGTGTTGATGTACAAGATTCACGCGGCGGTCGTTGGCAGCGATCAAGCGTTTCCCGGCTGGTCGCAGTTATTCAGTACGGTCCCCGGTGTCTGTGGAATCTACCTGCGGCATGCGTTCTATCGGTGCAGCCTGCAGAGTTGTCAGCAGGACGCCAGCATCGGGTTCGGCACCATCTTTTCGCATCCCGGCGCGGCGGTTGGACGGACAGTCTACATCGGCAACTATTGTTCGATTGGCAATGTGCACTTCGGCGACGACGTTCTGATTGCGTCTCATGTGTCGATCATGAACGGCTGCAATCAACACGCGATCGATCGCTTGGACATTCCGGTGCGTGAGCAAATCGGAGTTTACGAAGACGTTTCGATCGGCGCAGACACGTGGATCGGCGAACGAGCCACCGTGGCCGCCAGCGTTGGAAAGCACTGCGTGATCGGCGCGGGATCTTTGGTGCTCAAGCCAGTGCCAGACTATGCCGTTGCTGTCGGAGTGCCCGCGAAGATCATTCGCGATCGGCGCGATGCTACAGAATGAACGGGCAGGAGTGCCCACCGCTCATCAAACGTAGACTCTCTTCAACACTTCAACCGTATCCACACGAAGCGGTTAAGTTTAACGAATTGCCGCCCGTCCTTGCGAATTCGATGACGTCATCGAATCCTGTCTGCCATCCAGTTTGGCCTGAGGAGCACTGGTTGTTCCGCCCGAAGGTGGCCGATGTGCGTTGCCGATGTTTTGGGTTTCTCGATTCCTCCGAATGTTTCCACTCGTGAGCTCACTTGCCCCTCGTTCCCAAGCTGCTGCTTGGGAACGAGGTGGCCAACTGGGAATCTGCAACGAAACCGTCACGCTCAGCAAAAACGGTACTTGACCCCTTTGCCCCACCTTTGCCCGACCCCACCTTTGCCCGACCCTGTGACACCTTTGCCCGACCCCTTTGCCCGACCACGTTCCCAAACTGGAGTTGCCCCTCGTTCCCAAGCTCCTGCTTGGGAACGCCTATCCGCAAAGCTCTGCTTTGCACGCGCTGGCTGTCGCAGCGGT
>JBDNHJ010000183.1:0-7018 GCA_041688835.1 Fuerstiella sp. | reverse complement strand
TGGCGCAGATCTTGACATGAATCGATGGGCCCTGCTTCCACCAGCTGGAGACGACACCCCATTCGCATTTCGCCGGAACTTCGGCAGCGCTCATGTGGGAGCGTGTCATATGTTGCTGGTTGACGGGTCGGTTCGCATGATCTCCTATTCCATTGACACAGAAACGCACCGGCGAATCGGGAACAGACGGGACGGCCTGACGATCGGTGAATTCTAAGAACACAAGTCAAGCCGATCGCCGTGCGCCCCAGAACGCTCGAACCAAGGAACTCAGCCTTCCGCGCCTTAGAAATCAGACGCGCTGACTTGGAGCGCGTTCGCTGGTGAAGTAACTTGTGGCGGTAACGTCCACGAAACCTTCCTGCGAACACCTCCATGCCCCACTTTGTCACCTTCGGCGAAATTATGATGCGAATGGCTCCTGCGGGACACCTGCGTATCACCCAAACTCTTCCCGGATCAATCGATGTCACGTTTGCCGGAGCAGAAGCGAACGTCGCCGTATCGCTGGCTAGGCTTGGCGCGGACGCTGGATTCGTGACTGCGATCCCTGACAACCCCTTGGCCGACGCCTGCATCAGTACGCTAAAAGGACTGGCTGTCGACACCACCGGAGTCCACCAAACGGATTACGGTCGCCTCGGAATCTACTTCGTCGAATCCGGTGCCAACCAGCGGCCCAGTCGAGTCATCTATGATCGAGCTGGCTCAAGCATCAGTTTGACTCCCGCTGAAGTCTATGACTGGCCGGCGTTACTGCAGGGAGCTCATTCTTTGCACGTGAGCGGCATTACGCCCGCGCTGTCGTTGGCCGCTGCGGAAGCCACCATTGCCGCTGTGCAGGCTGCCAAGGCGGGGGGTGTTCGAGTGTCGTGTGATCTGAATTATCGAGCCAAACTGTGGGACTGGCGGTCGGGAACGGACGGACGAAACCTGGCGGGGGAAGTGATGTCTCAAGTGCTTCCCGATGTCGACATTCTCATCGCCAACGAAGCGGATTGCGGCGATGTGCTGGGCATTCACGCGGGCGATAGTGAAGTAGAATCAGGGAACGTAGAAGTCGCCGCCTACCCCGATGTTGCGCGCCAAGTCGCGTCCAAGTTTCCGAACCTGTCGTTCATCGCGACAACTCTGCGTGAGAGCTTTTCGGCCAACTACAACAACTGGGGGGCCATGTTGTATGACGTCGCCAATGACACACCCCACTTCGCTCCGGAAACCGACGGGCATTACACACCCTACGAAATTCGCAACATCGTGGATCGAGTCGGCGGAGGCGACGCGTTTGCCGCTGGCTTGCTATTCGCTTTGAATCACGACGATTTTGACGGACCGAAAACCGCACTGCAGTTTGCCACAGCCGCCTCCTGTCTTGCGCATTCGATCCTCGGCGATTTCAACTTCAGCTGCCGCAGTGAAGTCGAAGCATTGATGAAGGGATCTGTGTCGGGGCGAGTTGTCAGGTAACAACGACGTTTCGTTTAGGATCGCAGATAGCCTTTTGACGTCAGCAATTCAATAACGGCAGTTGCACATTCATCCACCGACTGTGCGCCCGTCTTGAGCACCAGATCAGGCGACTCCGGAACTTCGTACGGCGCGGTGATTCCTGCGAACTCCGGCAGCTTGCCAGCATCGGCTTCAGCGTATTGCCCGCGAGAATCGCGTTCGCGGCACAATTCCATCGGGGCGTCGACGTACACCGTCAAGAACCTGTCGGTACCGACGACTCCCGCCACCTTGTCGCGAACAGTGGCGTTCGGGGCCACAAAGGCGGCGATGCAAATGATGCCAGCGTCATTCAGGATATTTGCGAGATGAGCCGAACGCCGCAGGTTCTCAGATCGTTCTTCGAAGCTGAAGCCGAGGTCTTTGCTTAATCCTCGACGAACCTGCTGTCCATCCAGAACCGTGACCGCTCGACCACTGTCGAACAACTTGCGTTCGATGGCCTTCGCAATCGTAGTCTTGCCGCTGCTCATGAGCCCCGTCAGCAACACGGTGGCCGGCTTCTGGCCATAGCGTGCCTCGCGTTCTTCGGGCGTCACGGCTGTCAAATCACCAGCCTGCTTCGCGTCGTCTTCAACGACAATTTCCTGTTCCCACGCGGCCAGTTTTTTCCCGCCAGCACTGCGGTCCAAAATCATGGCGGCCGCCACCGTTGCGTTCGTGATGCGGTCAATCAAAATCATAGCGCCGGTCGAACGATTGCTCTTGTAAGGGTCGAAGCAAATGGGTTCGTTTAGCGACAGTCGGCAACGACCAATTTCGTTCAGGTTCAACTGCGGCGAAGGACTGCTGCGCAGTGTATTCACGTCGATTCGGTAGCGTAACGATTCGATCGATCCGGTAATCGTCTGAGCAGAGTGTTTGACGATGTATGTCTTGCCAGGCACCATTGGTTCTTCCGACATCCAGACCAGCATGGCTTCCACGTTATCCGCCGTCGCGGGCACATTGCCGGGCTTCACAATCACATCGCCTCGGCTGGCATCCACTTCGTCATCGAACGTCAATGTGACCGCCAACGGGGCGAAGGCTTCGTCCATGTTGCCGTCGAACGTCACGATCTCTTTGACATGCGTCGTCTTTTTGCTGGGCATGATCATCACTTCATCGCCCTTGCGGATGATGCCCGAAGCGATGGTACCACAGAAGCCGCGGAAGTCGAGATTCGGTCGGTTAACCCACTGCACGGGCATCCGGAAGTCCTGCAGGTTTCGGTCTGATCCGATGTAAACAGATTCCAGCCGATTCATCAACGTGCTGCCGTTGTACCACGGCATGTGTTGACTGCGGTCAACCACGTTGTCGCCATTGAGTGCCGACAACGGGATGAAGTGCAAGTCGGGCAGATCAAGACGTCGCGAAAACGCGCTGTAATCGGCACAGATCTTTTCGTAGGTGGCTTCGTCAAAATCGACGAGGTCCATTTTGTTGATGGCGATGATCACGTGACGAATGCCCAACAACGACACGATAAAGCTGTGTCGCTTGGTCTGAGTCATCACGCCATGCCGGGCGTCAATCAAGATCACCGCCAGATCCGCAGAACTGGCGCCCGTGGCCATGTTGCGCGTGTATTGTTCGTGGCCCGGAGTGTCCGCGATGATGAACTTGCGCTTGGCCGTGCTGAAGTAGCGATAAGCCACGTCGATGGTGATGCCCTGTTCTCGCTCTTCTTTGAGTCCGTCGGTGGCCAAGGAAGGGTCGAACTTTCCGCCGACGGCTCCCTGAGTCTTAGAATCGGCTTCGATCTTGGCCAATTCGTCTTCGTACAGCATTTTAGAATCGAACAGTAGGCGTCCGATGAGCGTGCTTTTGCCGTCATCAACGCTGCCGCACGTGATGAATCGCAACAACTGCTTTTGCTCGTGCTGATTCAGGTATGCTTCGATGTCGGTTGAGATCAGGTCTGATTGATGCGACATGGATCTTGTTGTTTGTAAATGGTTGGCGGTGTGGGCCGGTGTTTGATTGAGGCCTTAACGACCGATGAATGTGTCAGGTCGAATGCCGCAGCCAGAATGCGGCAATGGAAATACGCAAAATAACCTAGAAGTATCCCCGCTCTTTTTTCCTCTGCATGCCGCTGCCACCTTCGTCTTTGTCGATGACTCGACCCTGACGTTCGCTGGTGCGGGTCAGCAGCATTTCCTGAATGATTTCTGGAAGCGTGGTGGCTTCTGATTCCACGGCGCCCGTCAACGGATAGCAGCCCAGCGTTCGGAATCGAACCATCTTCTCCATCGGCACTTCCCCGGGAAGAAGTTTGACGCGATCATCGTCCAGCATAATTAGCACGCCGTCGCGTTCGACGACTTTACGTTTGGCCGATTTATACAACGGAACGATCGGGATGTTTTCCAGATGGATGTACTGCCAGACGTCTAGTTCCGTCCAGTTACTGAGCGGAAAGACGCGAATACTTTCGCCCTTGTTGACTCGCGTATTGTAAATGTTCCAGAGTTCCGGACGTTGGTTCTTGGGATCCCAGCGATGCTTCTTGTCGCGGAACGAAAACACGCGTTCTTTGGCGCGGCTTTTTTCTTCGTCGCGACGAGCTCCACCAAATGCCGCATCAAAACCGTACTTGTCCAAAGCGGCTTTCAGCGAATCGGTCTTCATGATCTCCGTATGCTTTTCGCTGTCGTCCAGCGGATGGATGTTCAGCTTCAAACCTTCTTCGTTGATGTTCACGAGAAGTTCAAGGCCCAGTTCCTCACGGATAAAATGATCCCGGAAGGTGATCATCTCTTTAAACTTCCATGTCGTGTCGACATGCAGCATCGGAAACGGAGGCTTGGCCGGGTAAAACGCCTTCAGTGCCAACTGCAGCATGACGGCTGAGTCTTTTCCGATGGAGTACAGCATCACGGGATTGTTGAATTCCGCAACAACCTCTCGGATCACGTGAATGCTCTCGGCCTCAAGTTGCTTCAGATGGGTTAAGTTGTAATCGCTCATGATTTTCCTAGGAGCGGACGTTCTATTGGCAAGGTGGTGGTGAGTGTAAGTCCAACGCTGACAGGCACTTATTCCAAAACCGAACCATGAAAGAAGGAAGCGGCGGACGCAATTGTTGATCCGCAGCGAGTTGAACGCAATACGATCTTGGTCAGTTGTAGCCGGATTACTACGGCTGGTAAATGGCACAATAGCGATGTGCTTCTACGGGGTAAACCGGGATTTCCGAGCTCTCAAACCTGAAAGATGGGGCTTTTCTTCGCAGAACAAGTGAACGAACGGGGCGACTTGTGAACTTCAGATTTCGACAAACGGTTCTCCTCTTGATTCCCAAAGACTGACTCATGAAACATTCGCATCCTTATTTGCTGCCCGTCGTGCTGTGCGTCTCATTCTTCAGCGGTTGCGGTGCGTCTTCGGACGGACCCCAGCAGTCATTCACACAAGCCGATTCCGCACCCTTGCAGGCGACCGCTAATCAGACGGGGTTCGCCGAAACGGCCGAAATGATGGTTGCTGCAACGACGACTCAACAACCTGACGTGGAACCGTTGGAAGTCGTGCCGCAGGCGTCGCCGGAATCGGTGACTCGCAAAATCATCTACAACACCAGCATCAGTGTACGAGTCGAATCGTTCGATGGGATCGCAGCCAGAGTGGTGCGGTTGACCGAACAGTGCGGCGGATTTATTGCTTCGGCCAGTCTTTCCGGATCTTCCGGGGATCAGCGCAGTGGTTCGTGGACCATTCGATTGCCCGTCGAACAGTACCGGTCGTTTTTGGATTCAACAGGCCAGTTCGGTGAAACTCTTTCGAAGCACGAACACACGCGAGCAGTCACAGCTGAGTTCTACGACATTGAAGCGCGGGTGCGAAACAAGCGGATCGAAGAAAAACGACTGATCACTTTACTAGAAGAACGTCTCGGAAAACTGGACGACGTCTTGACCTTCGAAAAAGAAATTTCACGCGTCCGCGGCGAAATTGAACAGCTACAAGGACGCTTGCGAGTGCTGGCCAACCTGACCGCGTTTTCCACCGTGACTCTGCAAATATCAGAAGTGCTGACATACGCCCCCACGGAATCTCCGACATTCAGCACACTGATCGCACGGCAGTGGCAATCGACCGTCGGCGATCTGACCGCAGCGGGCCAGTGGATCGTGCTGTCAGTCATCAGCGTTGGCCCGTGGCTGCTGATTCTGGTGATGGTCGCGTATCTGGTCAGTCTGGCCGTGCGGTTCGGCTTATGGATCAAAACCAAACAACCGGCCGTTTGATTCGGCGATTGGAGGTTTAGCAAGGAAGCCGAAAAGACTTCCTCCGTCGGTCGTAGTTCCTTCCTGCCGGGTCTTTCCGTCTCAACCCTGAAGTTATTGGGAGACAGTTGTAACTGGCTGATAATTCAGCACTTACGTCGAATCAGCGTTCGGCCTTCGGCGGCTGCACATTCTAGATCGTGTGATAATTTGTAACGCTTTGCAACACATTCTGTACCGGATTCAGTACCACAGCGGCTGTCCTGATGGGAGCTGAACGTAGACGTGTTGGTGGGACGCTAGACAGAAGAAATGAGGCAACGGTATCGTCACGTGTTTCCAAAGGACCGTATTTCGGCGGGGGAAGTGTTCTCGTTTGAGTAATGGGACTGTGTCAATGGGAACGCGACAAGCAGCGAATATGTTCACGAAGTCGAAACGCTGACCCGTATTGGCAAGCGTCATTGCCCCCCTATCGCTCAACCTCATTTGTCGGCGTCTCAGGAACTAGCAACGCCCTGAGCGCATTGAAAGCCAGCAATGCACATTGCTGACGATGGGGAGTGAGCGGTACGGCCATGATGCTGAGCATGCTTGCGTGATCTAGCAAAGAAAGCTGGCTAAGCCGTCGCTTTTCGATGTACTCGCACGTCATTGATGCTCCTGCACAGGAGACCATGCAGCCGGTGGCTGTGAACCAGGCGGCCTCGATGATTTGGTTGACGATCCGAAGTTGAATCGTGACTTCATCGCCGCAGGTTGGGTTGCGGAGATATTGAATGTGGGTGGCATCGTCCAGGACACCGCGATGATACGGGGCGTTGTTGTGTTCCAGGATAGGGTTTTCTTCCACGTCAGCACCTCAAGTCAGAACGCCACTCGTGTTGGGTACACTTACGTTGCCGTAGTTGCGGAGGTAGCTGTCCATTGTGCGCAGCGTGAAGTGTCTTCAGTTTTGTCGTGAGTGGATGCGTTCGAGACGTGCGGGTTCGAATGCTTGTGCAGTGCTCGTTGTGCGAGAGGTTGCGCTGCCGGATTATCCCGTGTTGTTCAGCGGCACCAGAAGTTCCAGCGGCGAATGGATCTTGTCTGGCAGATCAAGCGGAGGAAGTTTGAGTGTCTTCACCAGACGACGGAAGCAACTGATGCCGGTCTGTTGCCAGCGATCGAGTTCGGCGACCGTCTTCACTCAGACGCTTGTCTGCCGCGATCGCCTTGCCTTGCCGATAGATCTCCAGCAACGCATCGATAAACGTCTTGTATGGTGGACGGTCGGGCTCCAGCAGCGTCAG
>JBDNHJ010000182.1:0-18726 GCA_041688835.1 Fuerstiella sp. | reverse complement strand
GACGATGCCTTCCGCGTGAAAGCTCAGGGGCGACCTGTCGGAGACGGTCGCCTGCTTTCTCCCGATGAGGAGCAGCAGATGCGGGAACTCATTGTGAATTCGTTACCGGAGGATCATGAGATTGCGTCATCCCGATGGACTCGCCCGACGGTTGGTGAACTCATTCGCGTGAAGCTGGGCATCGAACTTTCCGAGCAAAGTGTCGGGGATTATCTCAAGCGTTGGAACCTGACGCCGCAATAGCCAGCCCGCCACGCTCGCGAAGCCGATCCGGACGAGATCGCGGAATTCGTCGAAGAAACCCGGCTCGCAGCACTGAAAAGAGCGGAAGATGAATGTCGAGTGCAACAGCGGACGGCGGCCAATAATCTCGCGTGGCTCAAACGCTTCGGACTAAGCTTACTCAAACAACAAAACGACAAACACAGCATCGCAATGCGACGAACAGTCGCCGGGTGGAACCTAGACGACTTATCGCAAGTACTTGGGATACCAAAGCTTTAGTCTGCGTTGGCCGTGGTCGCTGGCTGGAGACCGAAAAGTCGCTCTTCGAACTGGAACTCGAAGCCCTCCAAGGAAAAATCCCTCCGCCAACCTGAGCTCAGTCGGCCCGAATACCGTTTCCATAACTCATCCGGGCTCCAAAACTCCGTAAAATGCACACTGACGAAAAATAGGCAGCTACCTCTGGTAGTCCATGCGTTTCCTCGGTTTCCGAAAGCAACAAAAATGGGGCTGCAAAAGAAACGTCTTGTTCATTGGAAGTTTCGGTGGACGCTGCACACCGACGAACATCTTATCCAACAGTGGTCTGTCACGTTCAAGAATGCAGGTCTTCTTTTGTAGCTCGGCGGTCTCCGCCGAGAAATCACGGTGGAGACCACGAGCGACATTTTGCCAACCCGCAAACTTAGCTTTGACAGACGACCAGCGTAGCCGCACACCGTCCGAATGTCATTGTTGCCACGGGCGGATTCCCCACCGAAGGGCCGCCAAAATGGACGAACGGCCGCAAGATGCCAAATTGGCACCTCCTTAGATCCAGTCATGGGTGCCATTGTGGCCGAATCCTATGTTTCTGGCACACGGGCCATTTTGCTGTAAGTCTTTTCTATCGAACCACTTATCAACTCACTCGTATTTTTTGGCATGGTATTTGTAATTCCACATGGCGTTCGCTGAGCAAGGTGCATTAACCGAATGCGGCTCAGCGATTCAACATCTGCTGAATGGAGAGACGAACAATGTCGCACAAAAACATTTTCCTTCCAGTCACTGATCCGTTTGGCGGCGTGCGTCAGGAATTCGAACGCCGCATGGGAGTCAGTTCAATCGACGCCGTTATGGACAATGGAGTGCTGAGTATCACGATGTCGCGGAAGGCAGAGCTGCAACTGCGGAAGGTCACGGTTCGCCCGGCAACCGTATAGAACAAGCCGGGTGTATCATCGGAATCAACAAACACACAACAGAAAGATCATAAAATGAAAACCAACAATGCGAATTGCCGCTTCTCGCTGTTCGAAGAAATCGACAAGGGACTGAATCACCTGGTGAAGGAAGTCCTGAATCAAGACGGTGCGACAAAAAGCGTGCCACCGTTAGCCGTGTTCGAACTGGCCCAGAGCTATGTGATCGAATGCGACCTGCCTGGCGTCAACTTGGAAGATGTCTCGCTGCAGGTCGAGAACGGCGTTCTGGAGATTTCAGGCCACCGAAGAGACGTCACGCCAGACGGCGCTAAGGTGACAGTTAACGAACGGTCGTTTGCGGAATTCAGTCGCAAGCTGCAGCTGAGTAAGGATATCAATGCCGAGGGAATCGACGCCGAACTGGGCCACGGAATCCTGCGGGTGACTGTCCCCAAAGCAACCAGCACGCTCCCACGAAAGGTTCAGGTCAGAAAAGCGGCCAACTGATCGGCGAAACACCAATCAGAGCCGAATTGATGGCAAACACGGACAGCAAAGTACGGGGCATTCGTGGAAAACGGATGCCCTTTCCTGTGCGCTGCATCCGATATCTGCCTGCACAATCGGCAGGATCGGCCGAATCTGATTTCCGGTGGTCTTCTGAGATTCAGCAGTCGATAGCACTGAAACTGGAGGCTGTGTTCGATTCCGACAGGTTTTTTGCTGGTGAATCGGTCTTCAAAGGCCGCTAAACTTCTTGACTCGCAAGATTTCGGAAGCAACCATACGGTATCGGGAAACTGAAAACTTGATCATTCGTCAGGTGTTTCGAAAAAGCAACGAGGATGGAGAACAAACTCTATCCGTATGAAATTCACATTCCAGATGACTTCCGCACGGATGAAAAGCCTTTCGGTAATTTTCCGGCGGTAAAGTTCTGGACTGCAGATTCGCTCTGCAAAACTAGCAATGGTGTTTCGGTGGGTGAACAGTTCGCCCAACGTCCAACATCAGATTCCTCTTCAGGATTACAGACATGGCTCAGAACAAAAACGGCCCCATCATCGGACTCGCCATCTTTAGTGTGCTGTCGGTGGTGTTTGCGGTTCTCTGGTACATGATGTATTCCGACAATGTGGCCAAGACCGCAGCGTTGGTAAACGCCGGAAATAAAGAGCAGGATCTGACGCGCGTGGTGGCGACCGGCGTTTCGGATTCGAACGCCATGAAGGCTCAAATCGGCGTGGGCGACACAATGGATGTGGGTGCTCCAGGCGAAGGCGGCACTGTCGCTGACACCGTCGATCAGATTCTGAAGAAGCACGGTGGCGACGGCACTGGTGCTCCGCCGAACCTGATCAACACGGTCCAATCTCTGGCATCCGAAAGCAACAAGAACGCTTGGACGGCCGACAATCACCAAAAATTGGCAGCTGCTCAAGCCGTCAAGCATCAGCAAGACTTGGCGGCCAAAGACGACCAGATCACGCAATTCAAAGTGGCAGCGGCGAAGTCTGAGGCAGAACTGGTCAAACAAGAAACAACGCACAGCGAAGAAATGGCAGCCGTGGCCGCTCAACTGGCCGAGAGCCGTGCCGCCAAGTCTGCACTGGACATTGCACTCGCCAAACTGGAAGAAGATTCCCGCCGTGAGAAAGAAGACTTGGAGGATGAAATCTCGAAGAACCGGACTGGGTTGGTTGCCCTTCGTTCGCGATTGCGTGAGAAAGAGGATGAGTCATTCTCTCGACCAGACGGCATTGTGACCAACGTCGACCACAACGCAGAGCTGTGTTACTTGAATTTGGGTTCCGCAGACACCCTTCGCACGGGTGTGACGTTCAGTGTCTACAAACAAGATCATTCAGGTGTCGGACGTTCTAGCAACACCGACATCAAGGGCAGCATCGAAGTGACTGAGATCCTTGGACGCCACAGTGCCAAGGCCAAGATTGTGAAGCAGGATGCCGGGGAGCCGATTAACGCCAACGATCCAATCTACTCACCGATCTTCTCTGCCGGCCAGTCGCTCGAAATTCTGCTCGCTGGGCAAGTGAAGATGGATGGTATGGATCGTGGTGAATTTCGTCGCATGGTGCTGGCATCCGGAGCCAAGATCGCTGTTGAAGTCAGCGAACAGGGGGAATTCACCAACGCCAAGGGGGACATTATTTCCGAACAGGAAGCCAGAAAACTGATCACATCGCGTGTTCGTTACTTGGTGCTCGGCGACATTGGCGATCCATCAGCCACCAGCGAAGAGAGCGGTCTGGAAGCGTTGTACTTGGAGATCCGCAGAAAGACAGAAGTCTTGAAGGAAGAGTCTGAGAACCTTGGCATCTACCCGATCGGCCTGTCTTCGTTTCTGGAGCACATCGGTTACAGCCGCAAACAGATGGCATGGACACCAGAAAACGGTCAGCCGTTTCCCGGCAAACTGGCCAACGGTGCCAAGAGTGCCAAGGCCAACTCCAGCTTCGGCGGTCGCGAAAGCTCAGCCGTAATCTCGGGCCGGTTCTCAGGCCGCCACCAAGACACGGTGACATCCGGCGGAACCACCAGCAAAGCTTACAGCAACTAACGCGTGACGCACGTGGATTTCAGTAAATCTGTTGTGGTGCGACAAGTAGGCCGGAACGATTGATTCGCATTGGCTGCCACAAAAAAAACGTCCCTGAAAACTGCCGAGGCTGTTTTCAGGGACGCTGTACTTTCTCAACCTGATCCGGTGATCATGTCAGAGACGGTGGCTGCCGGACGGACAGCCCGCCGACGATCACGTGGCGGCACCACCTCGAATAGGACTACAGTAATCATCCACCAGATCACCTCCTTTCTAGTAAGACAAGTTCCCTGCCACAGCAAACTGTAGGAGCTTTGCCACGGCAGGCTTCCGAACGTCAGAGTGCGTCACTCTGACCCGAAGTCTGCTGATTGTTACCATTCGGTCGATGGTGACAAGTCGAAAATTTCTGTGATCTGGCCGAATCTTGATTTACGCAGATTCCTCGGAACATTTGTAGCACAGTGGTTTTCACGATGATTCGTGTGGTGCTTGAAATTCCGTGTTGATTCTCGGTGGAGACCACCGAGCTACGATCCGGCACCTCTGCATGTTCTGACGGTCGTTATTGCCAGACTCCGCGTTTTTCTGACTTTGCGGCGGATTCGGCAGCTCGTAGCTGCGGCTCGTATTCGGCAGGTAATCCGAAATGGTCCAGCAGGACCGCGTTTCCCGTTCGCAGCAGTTCTTGATTCACAAAACGCCCGTCGCGATCAAACACCCACGCCAATGTCCGACCGTAGCGATCCGTCGGCTCAGGCCCCGGTTTTAACAGCACCGCTTGCTGTCCAATCCGGCGACGCAGCCAGCTGGTCGATTCTTCTCCGAAAAACTCGGCCGCAACATCATGGTGAGCGACTTCCGGAGCATCAATGCCCAGCAATCGCACGCGTTCGCCCTGCGATGTTTCGATGGTGTCGCCATCATAGACGTAAGCCACTGTGACGACGCGATGTTCGACCGCTGAGTTCTGGGGGGCCGCTGTGAACAGCCCCATGATACGGCAAATCACCAGTACAGAGCAGCACAGCAAAGCAATCGCATAGGGCGGCGGGCGACGAAAGTGGGGCATTTGCTTCCGTGACACAAGTCAGCAGACTACGATGAAGCGAAACAGTGTTCCGAATACGTTTCTGTGTATCGGATTCACAAACAGTAACTTCCACGATCCGCAACAGCAATACAACGGAGAAACCAGTGACCCCTCTTCCCGCAACTCGATTCCGTATCCCCGCCCTCTTCTCAATAGTGCTGATGCTCATCATGGTCTGTTCACCTGAATCTGAAGCTCAGCCCGCTGGCTACAACTACGACGAAAGCCAAGTTCCCAACTACGAACTGCCTGCTCTGCTGACCGCAGCAGACGGAACCAGCATCACCACGTCACAACAATGGACCGCTCAACGTCGACCGGAAATCCTGCAGATGGTTCAGGAACACGTGTTCGGCAAAGTGCCGCCCCCGTTTCCTAAAATTCGCACGCGTGAACGATCAGGGGAACAGGTCGTGGCGAACGGAACAGCCATTCGTCGAGAAATCACCATTTTCTTGACGGACGATGATGATGGGCCGGCAATGGAAATGTTGATCTATACCCCGGTTGCTGCAGTCGGCCCGGTCCCGTGTTTTCTCGGGCTGAACTTTCACGGCAATCACACCGTGGATGCAGATCCTGCCATCCACATCACCTCGTCATGGGTTCGTAACGACAAAAACAGAGGCGTCACCGGCAACACAGCATCCGCCGAATCTCGCGGTTCAAGCAGCAGTCGCTGGCCGGTGGAACTGATCGTGTCGCGGGGCTACGGATTGGCGACGATTTACTACGGCGATATCGACCCGGATTTCAATGACGACTTCCGCAACGGAATTCACGCGGTAACAGAAGCCGATCGCGGTGATAAGCCGCGTGCTGCGGACGATGGCGGATCGATCAGTGCGTGGTCGCGTGGAGTCAGCCATGCTCTGGATGTACTGGAACTTGATCCACTGGTGGATGGTCGGCGAGTGGCCTTGTTTGGCCATTCTCGCCTCGGAAAGACGTCGCTGTGGGGCGGAGCAACCGACCCGCGGTTTGCGATGGTGATTTCGAACAATTCGGGGTGCGGCGGAGCGGCTTTGTCACGCCGTGCTTTTGGGGAAACCGTCAAACGGATCAATACATCCTTCCCACATTGGTTTTGCCTCAGGCATCGTGACTACAACGACAACGAAGCGGCTTTGCCGGTCGATCACCACATGCTGCTGGCGTTGATTGCCCCGCGACCGGTGTATGTGGCCAGTGCCGAGGGTGATCAATGGGCGGATCCGAAGGGAGAAATGCTGTCTTTGTATCACGCCAGTCCGGTGTACGAACTGTTCGGATTCAAAGGGCTGCCAACCGATACGATGCCCGCCCTTAACGAGCCGATCCACACGGATGTCGGATATCACATTCGCACGGGCAAACACGACGTCACCGACTTCGACTGGACGCAGTACATGAACTTTGCGGACGAGAAATTGTAGTCGTGGAATCCAGTCGAGAGCCGCCGATCGGTCGGCGTCGCGAAACACTGGCCCGGCGACACGTTCCGCCGCCAATCCTCCGGTCTCCAGCCTCCGGTCTCCAACCTTCTGAGCGGCACGCTGCATCTGGTGGAGATGACGGATCAGCACGGGCGTGTGCTGTTCTGTCGACCACTGCCCAACCACAGCCTGCAGTATCTGGATTCCGGGTGAGACGCTTGTTAGTTGTCACGAAACATCTCTGATCGATCCGGTCACTCGAAACGCAACACAAGCTCCGAGTTCCTGAACGCTGCGCGGTGTCCGAAAAACGACTCAAGAAACACAAAAACACACCGGTTTGAGCGTCAGCCGGGCTCCTTGAACAGCGAGTTTGAGCTTCGGCTCGACAAACGTGCCGACAACATCAACCGCTCAACAACGCTTTCTCCACAATCCACCGCCCAGATACCAAAGACGCGGAGTCAAACTCTCAATTGTTTTATCCGATCATGTGAGCAACGGGAATGCAACACCACCGGCGGGCGTAGCCCAGTTTTTACAAGTTCCGCGACGATTACGTTCGTGCTCGTGAGCTGAACACCCCCTGCTTCCATTCGACGCCACGACATTTCTTCGGCGATTGGATTCGTTGACCCACAGGCGTCACATACAACCTTGACCACAAATCCTTCTTCGACCGCGCTGATTGCGGGTGCGACCATGCAAACATCAGTTGTTACGCCAGCCATTACAAAGTTTTTGCGACCGGTTTTTGCGACCGGTTTTGCGACCGGTTTTGCGACAGGTTTTGCGACAGGCGTCAGCGAATGCGGAATCATCCCAAGCGTTTACAACACCTTGGCGCTTCACACGAACAGCAAACGCTTGAGGTGCAGCCTCCGCGAGTTCGGGCATGAGCGGGCCTTGCACGTCTATGTTTTCCTCTTGGCTGGATGTCAAAACGATCGGCAAACCAGTACCAGCGGCAAATTTGGCTAAAATGAGAACGTTACGTTGAAGCAACTCTAGCGGAGTCGTTGCGGCCCACCGGTTCGTTCCAACTTGGTGGTCAATCAGAATTACAGCAGTGTCGTCGAGGTTGAATTGTTGCATGTTCTATTTCAGGTTAAAAATCGGTACTGAGGTGAACTGAGTCGGATAACGGTACCGATCAGCCGGCGGCGACAGTTGATTTTCCATTTCAAAACGCTCGACTTCGCCGCTCGGTTGCATCGGATGGTTCTGCTGCGCTGTAGGGGGCAAATTAGATTGAGCGAAACCAGCTTTCGTCCACGTGAACCTGCTCAACCCATTGTGTTTCGATACCAAGGTTGAGCTCTTTAAGTTTATCTGCGAGCTGATCGCCGTCAATCAAATCAAGTGGTGGCGCACCATCGCGAGTTGATTCACGAACAGCATCTCGTGTGAACGTTCCGGTGGTGATGAACAGCCCCTTGTCAGCACGGCCAACCATTGCACCGCGAAAGTCACGAACATGAGACGCCGACACGGAACCTTGGTAGCGTTTGCATTGAAAATGTACGTGAAAACTGAACATACCATTGATTCGGGCGATGCCCTTGCCGTCGATGCCGCCATCGCCAGACCGACCGGTCACCTCGACGTGGATAAAGCCCGATTCCCGCAACAGGCGCTGAACTAAACGCTCGAATGCTGACGGTTCAATTATTGTGGTCAAGACTTGGTGGAGCGTTTGACGCCACGCATCCGTTTCGGCGGGGCCATCATCGGGGCCGGCTAGTTCATCGTCTTTAGCACGTTCTTGTTTGTGTAGCTCGCGAACGTGTCGGACAATCTCCGCTGGATCGAATGTTTGCAAATCGCGTTTGTCGGGCGAGATTACCCACACGCCACGGCTTGAGTTATCGATCAAGGCCGCTTTCTTGAGATATGTACGTGCCCAAGCAAGTCGGTATTGGAATTCGGTTTGATTGCTCTTTTCCGCATTGTGCGGAAGGTCGAGCAATTCGCTAGGCAATCCAGAATGTTGGCCGACGTATTCGTCGATCTCAGCAATTGACGCCGAACCCCCCAGCACTTTGAGGGCCGTGAAGAGCGGCAGCATCAGCTGATCGTACGGCGGGATTTCCATTTAGGGAATTCGCTGGCAATTTGAGTTAGTGGCAGAACGAATTGTGATCTCTGCGGTGGCAGGGATGCTGCCGAATAGATCATGCGTTGATCTTTTCCGCTTCGTGTGCGGGCACGGCAGCGGCTAGACGTTGACCGTTTGCCCCTGCGAATTCAATGACGCCATTGAATCCTGTCTGGACATCAGTTTAGCCTGAGGACGACTGGTTGTCACGCCCGAAGGTGGCGGATCTGCTTTGCCGATGTTTCCGGTTTCTCGATTCCTCCGAATGCTGCCGATCGTGAGGCGACTTTTGACAGCGTATGCCTGGGCTGCTAAAAACTTGGTGTTGCCAATGGCCAATGAAGGATTCTTTTTAGGTTTTTGATTTCTTCGTTCAGCCCGGAGGGCGACAGATCCCTTGCCGGTGGCGTGAGCCACTGGCAACCAGAAAACCCAAGCCAAAAGGCCGGAGGCCGGAGGATCAGAGAGCGGCGGAATCAGATTCGAAGATAGCGACGATCGACTGCGAATCAACCGGACAACATTCCGGGCAAATACAGGCAACGCTGCCGGTGGACTGGCGATTTAGGCGGCAATGATGTCCAGGTTCAGGATTCCGCATTCATCAACAATAGCGCGACATTCGCTGGCTCAGCGATACAGGTTGCAGGTAACTCGAACGTTTGGATCAACAACACGACCATTAGCGGAGGAACCAGTGCCAGCTCTGCCATTGAACAACAGGCTTTGACTGGGTTCACGACAATTACCCGCCTGCGAAACGTGACGATGGCCAACAACTCCGGTATTGGAATCAGTAACTTTGCTTTTGAGGGTGGGACAGCCACTCTCGAGATCTCAAATACGATCCTCGCCAACAACGCCGGGAACAACATCCAAAACAGCCAAGTCGGCACTGGAGTTGCAAACTTTGTATCGAGTGGCAACAACATTTCGGATGATGCGGTGCCCGAACTGAATGGAAGCTCTGATCTGACGAACACGAATCCGCTGATTGGAGCACTTGCTGACAACGGTGGGCCAGCATTCACACACGCATTGCTTGCGGGCAGTCCTGCGATTGATGCTGGCGATAATGCGAGAGCGATTGATTCGGCTGCCAACGCATTCGTCAATGACCAGCGTCAAGGGCCATTCCGACGGTTTTACGATGCGGACAATGATGGTACCGCTACCGTTGATATTGGGGCGTTCGAGTATTACGGTGAGCTCTTCGTCAGTACAAATTCGGACGTCGTAGATACAGACCACTCTGCCGGTCAGTTTTCACTTCGAGAAGCCATTGCTGTTTCAGAAGCTCAGTCTGGCGCGGACACCATCAGTTTCGCGTCCAGTTTGAACGGTCAAACAATCACGCTGGGTGGTTCGGAACTTCGCGTCATTGACAGCCTTGCCATCAACGGCCCGGGAGCTGGGAATTTGACAATCAGTGGCGGCAACAGCTCACGACTTTTTTGGTTTAGCAGGACGGGCGGGCATCCACCTACTCAGTCAGCGGCTTGACGCTGCGAGACGGCAACGGTGTTGGAGGCCGAACGAACTTGTTTGGTGGAGCCATTATCTTCACGGAGTCCCCGTTCGAAGGCAACGACAGTCTCAGTATCACGTCTTCCGTTCTGACCAACAACACGGCAGACATCGGCGGAGCCATCAGTGCTGCGGGGTCCGGAACGTTGAACATCACCGACACGACAATTTCGCAGAACTCCGCAACATCGACTGCGGCAACACGGGGCGGCGGCGGTCTGTCGGTTCAGTCCATGGCAACCAATCTCACGAATGTGATCATCGACGACAACACGGCGGCAGGAACGGGCGGCGGAATCTACAACTTCACCTTCGCCGGGGCAGCGGGAGCCGGCGAGAGTACCCTAACTGTAAACGGTGGTTCGATCACCGGAAACTCAGCGGCCAGCGGCGGCGGCATCTTCAACGAAAACCAAAACGTGGGCGAACTGGCCACGGCGATTCTGACTGGTGTCACGGTTTCAGGCAATACGGCGAGTGCCGCAGGAGGCGGCATCTGGAGCAACAGCGCTCTGAATATTTCGGGTGCCACGATCACTTCCAATACCGCCACAGGGCGAGGTGGCGGTGTGCAACACGAGAACACAACCCAGAAAGCTGACATTCGGAATTCATCGATTTCAGGAAACTCTGGCAGCTTCGGTGGTGGAGTTGCAGTCCTCGATTCTGCAGCGGACTTTGTGGGCGTGCTTTTCAGCAATAATGTGGCAACAACTGGTGCCACGAACAAGTTCGGAACTCAGCTGGAAAGCCGCGGAAGCGTTGTCACGTTGAGCAACGTCACCGTCAACGACGAGGTCAGTGCTGCACAGGGTACGTCCAGTATAGAGAACGTGGCCGATCCCGGTACGGCTGCGGAATTGTACATCACCAATTCCACGTTCGTCGGTTCTACCGGACGTGTTGGCATCAAGACATTTGCGTTTGCTGGTGGAAACTCGTTCGCAGCCTACGGGCACAGCATTTTTTCTTCTTATGGCACTAGCCTGATCAGTAATGGTGCTGGCACAGTCGCATCGTCGTCCAGCGGATTTAACGTTTTCGAAGACACACCGCTGGCCGCTCTCACTATTGCGTCCGATGTCGTCGGGACAAATCCACAGATTGGTCCACTGCAGGACAACGGCGGCCCTACGTTCACTCGCGGACTGCTTGCCAACAGCCCGGCCATCGACACCGGTGACAACACTCAAGCCTTGGATTTGTCTGACTTGAACGGCGGCACTGTTTTGACCACCGACCAGCGTGGGAGTGGCTTTGATCGGATCGCGGATGGTGACGGAAACGGAACTGCCACCGCCGACATCGGGGCGTTCGAATTGACGGCCGCTGCTGCCGGATTCGTCGTGACAGCTCCTGTGGGAATGACCTCGAGCGTTCGGCCGACAGTGACGTGGACGGCTGTTTCCGGTGCTTTGTCGTACAACCTGTATGTGAACATCGACGACGGTGGCGGCAACGTGTTTCAGCAGCTGAATATCAGCAGCGGCCAAACATCGTTTGCGATTCCTCAAGATCTTGAGTTCGCTCGCTATCGCGTCTTTATCGAAGCCAACATGCCGGGCGGTGTGATTCAGAACCAAGATCAGGGACACACGTTTGTTGTGGAAGTGAAAGCACAGCTGACAGCTGTCGGAGCAACCTTGGCAACGTCGCCCACGTTTACCTGGAACCGGGTTCCCGGAGCGGCCAGCGACGTCATCTTTATCAACCAGCCGGGCAGTCCGGTGACGGCCACAGTTGCAGATCCCGGCAGTGGCAGCACTGTCACTCACACAATCATCGCTGCCTTGGCTCGCAACGATTACAAGTGGTGGGTGCGTCCGGTTCGTCAGGTTCAGGCGACCACTTTTCTTGGTCCGTGGAGCGACGCGAATGAATTCAGCACGGGCGGGCGAACCAAGATTACTGCTCCGGTTCGCAACAGTACGTCCAACATCACAATTCCGAGTTTCGTTTGGGACACTGTTCCGGGAGCTCAATCGTACGAAATCTACGTTGCGAAAACAGGAACCCCCGGAGCGGTGTATCGTGACGCAGGCATCGACAAAGCCGATATTCGTGCCCGCACGCTTGAAAACGGTGACCACAAAGTCTGGATTCGCACCACACTGGCGGATGGCAGCAGTGTGTGGGGCAGTGGAGTGGACTTCACAGTCAACGCTCCGGCGACGAACTTGGCCACAGCTGTCACCGGCGGTGCTGGTCCCGGATTTGATACGACTCCAACCATCAATTGGTCTGCGACTGCGGGGGCCACTTCCTATGACGTTTATGTTCACCGTGGAACGCAGTCCTTGCTGCGGAACGTCACAGGAACGTCATGGACTTCCGACACAGCATTGGCGGCAGATGTCTCGAGCGTCCAAGTACGTCCCGTGAACGCAGCGGGCGTTGGTCAGTGGAGTGCTCCGCTTGGATTTTCCACCAGTGGCCAAACGACGCTCACGTCACCGGGGACCACAACATCAGACCGCACACCGACCTTCAACTGGATTCCGGTGACAGGCGCCATTCGCTACACGTTGCAGGTTGATAACCTGACCACCGGAGTGACTCGAGTGATTCGTGAAGACGGATTGACGGGAACTTCCTTCACGCCCACGTCAAATTTGGCTCTAGGTCTGTACCGCGCTTGGGTGCGTGCGGTCAGCAGTACCGGCGCGTTGGCGCCGTTCAGCGTTCCTGTGGACTTCACGGTGACAGCAACCAGTGGTCAGGCGAGCGACGCTGATGAGACAGCATCGGATAGGTTGCTGGTGTCGCTGTCATCAGTGGAAGCGAGTACTGACGACCACGCAGCAGCAGAAGCGGGCCCTGCTGCTGCCGTCGTCGTGCTGGCGACGGCTTCGGACAACTCCCCAGCAACGCAGCGATCAATCGCAAGCGGCGCAACCGTTGACAGCGACAGCGACAGCGACAGCGAGGAGATTGATACGCAGTTCGCTAAAATTAGCCACTGGCTGGGAGCAGTTTGAACGGCTGCGATCGGCGAACGCTGGGCCGCCAGAGTCATCATTCTTCTGTCAAGCTGTCTGCATCTGCGTGGACCACGGTTTCTGGCGTTGTCCATCGCAGCAGCAGCGGCAGCAGGACGAGGTCGCCGAAAACTCCGCCGATCATCGATAGGCTCAGCAACGCCCCGAAGTACACCAGCGGCACAAACCGTGACGCGGTTAAAACCAAAAAGCCGGCCACCAAGGCCAAGTGAGCGAACACCACGGCTCGTCCGGCACCGGCATGAGCGATGTGGAGTGCATTCATCACCGACGTGGTTCGTCGGGCGCGCTCGAATGCGCTGATATAATGAATGGTCGAATCGACCGTCAGGCCCATCGACACGCTGGTGATCATCGCGGTGCCAATGTTGACCGGAGAACCAATCCAGCCGAGTGTTCCCATCACTACCGCCACCGGAAAGATGTTGGGAAACAGCGAAATGATGCCCAACCGCAGGCTGCGAAATGCGACGGTGATACACAGCAGAATGCCGCCGCAAGCCACCAGAAAACTCTTCAGCTGATCGTCCAGTAAACTCAGGATCAACTCGGCCAGTAACACAAACATCCCGGACGCGGCCGGTGGAGTCTTCTGTTGAAATGCCAGCGCGGGAGCTTCTTCGTCAGCAGCTGCCACGTCTTCGGCGTGTTGTGCCAACGCCAGTTGTTCGGCCGCTCGTTCGGCTTCGAAAAAATCTCGCACGCATTCGCGGATGGCCACAATCTGCTGTGATTTTTGCTCACTAGGTTGCTGTTCGTGTGATCTGAGCACAATCCGCATGCGGCGTGCGTCTTTGTTGTAGAAATTTTCGATCAGCAGTGGCTGCATTCGCCTCAGGCGGCCCAGAGTCTTGGTGGGCGTTCCGAATAATCGCTTCGGCGGAATTTCGCCGATATCCGTCAACGATAACACGCGGATCGAATCGTCATCTGCGGTCATTTCTCGCAGAGCTTCTGTCAGGCGGCGCACTTGAGCCAGAAAATCGTCGTTGAGGACGAAGTGTTCGGACGTTTCTTCTGGAGTATCAAAGCTGATTTCCCAACTGCCGGCACCGCCCAAACGCCCTTCGACAAATCTTAGCGACTGCACAATGTTGGACGACTCTTTGAAGTTCTTGCTGAAGTCTGTTTCGATTTGAAGCTTCAGAACTCCGGGGATCGCGGCAGCAAACAACGCCGCGCAGATCAGACCTGCAACCAGTGGACGCTGTTCCACCGCGTGACACGTGAGTCGCAACGCTCGATCCAGCCAGTGTTCCAGCGGCACTTGAGCCGGACTGCGCAATCGCGACCCGGATGCCAGCGTGGCAGGCATGATCATGCAACAACCGACAAAGACCACGGCCGTCGCCAAGCACATCATCGTGGCAAAACTCCGGACAGGCGTAATCTGACTGACCAGCAACGAAGCGAATCCCACAGCGGTGGTGACGCATGTCCAGAACACGGGCATCGCCATGTCGCGCAACGTCTGGGCAGCGACATCGGCAAACCCCGTGCCGCCCTCAGGCTGTCCAGCTACCGTCTCCGCCGCTGCCTGCGCCGTCCTGAGGTCACGGTAATGCACAACGACGTGCATAAACGTGGCGATGCCGATTACCGTCACCAGCGAATTCATCATCGAACTCACCATACTCAGTTCCGCGCCAACCAGCACCAGAATCGCGCGAGTCACGATGGCTGCTCCCAGAACCAGCCCCACCGGAGCCAGCACCCACCGCAGCCCACGGAACATCAACAGCAGGACCGTCGCCAAAATCACAAGCGACACCAAAAACAGTAACTGCCCGTCCTCTTCCACGATTTCGAACATATCAAACACCTGCACCGGCTCGCCAGCCACCGCCACTTCGCCGACTTCCGCCGAGAGCGCTGCCGCCACGTCTCGAATTTGCTGCAGCGTCGCGCCGCGATCAACGGCAGCATCGGCTTGAGTCTCCAGTTGCAGCAGAATTCCGGTGGTACGTCCGTCCTTGCCAACCAAGCTGCCTTCAAACATCCGCACCATCGCTCGGCGAGCGGCTCGGTATCTGGGAGCTTGATGAAGCAGGTCAGGCAGGTTCTGCGTCTGTGTGGCGTTGACGCCGGGAATCGCGTTTAGCTGTTCCGTCAGCGATTCGATGCGGACGTTTGCTTCGTCCGCAACTTCTGGCATGAAGTCCACGTCCAGAACATCTTCTAGGGTGTTTGGGTACGGCAGTTGTTCGTCAATGGCAAACAGGCGATCTTCTGTCCAAGCCACAATGACGAATTCGTCTCCACCAAAATCGCGTCGGCTGCGTTCGAGGATTTTTAAGTCCGGATTGTCGGCCGCAAAGAACGATTCGATACGTTGATCGAACTGCAGCTTGTCCGAAAGTGGGATGGCGGAGACTACGACCGTAACGGCTGCCACCAGCAGATAGTTGCGGAGCGAAACGATCGTCTTCATGGTGCAGAATTTCAACTCACCGGTAGATAAAACAGACCTTGATCAGACAGGCTCAGCAAAATCCTCAGCCCCGCGACTTAGTGTAGCGAATCTTGGCCGAGTCGTCGTGCGACTGGCAAGTTGTGTCAATCGTGGGGAGTGCTGATATTCATTCGATTTGTTTGTCGTCCGGAAAAATCCGATCGAACCGCTACGTGAGCGGATTGAAGCGCAGGGGCAATTGAGTCAGAATCTGCACTAAGCAGCGACGACTCGACGAGTTCGCCGGTCTGTGGAAGCGACCGCAACGTGGGCGATATTGAAGTTGCAAATTTGAGACATCATCTCATTTCTCTGAACCACTTTGGAAACACACGATGAAACGTTTTGCGTTCTTGTTAGCCGGTGTTGTTTTGGCAGCGGGCGTTGCAGGCAGTTCGGCTGCTGAAATCAGCGACGCCGAGTTTCGGAAATTGCATGCGGAGCTGCAGCCGGACAACACCGCTTTGTGGCGAACTGTGCCTTGGAAAATTTCCGTATTGGACGGGCAGCAAACTGCGGCCGAAGAAAAGAAACCGCTGTTTATTTGGGCGATGGACGGGCATCCGCTGGGCTGCACCTGAAACAATGGAGTGATCGACCGTGAGTCGACCTTTGCAGATCCGGAAATTGTGACCTTCCTCAAAACGAAAGCGGTTCCCATCGCCATTGATCAGTGGAATCAACGTCGTCAAAAAGATTCCGAAGGTGAGTTCTATCGCAAGATCGCCAGTCAGGGACCGCGAAGCGATTTCGAAAACGGGACGACTCAAGGACTTTATCTGGCGGCCCCAGACGGCACGCTGCTGGGCTACACGAATAATCGAAGCCCTGATCGCATCAAGCAGTTTCTGGCAGACGGCATGGCCAAGTTTCAATCGGCCGAAACGAAGTCACTGGTCGTTGAGTCGGAAGATGCTCGCTACGTCCTCCGACCGCCAGAAGGCGGACTTGTGATTCGCGTGCAGGCGAAAGTTTTGGATGGCTACGAACAGACTGACGACCGCTTCAAGCAGATTTTCCAGGCCGCCATTTCACGCGACAATCTGTGGATCACCGCCGCAGAACATCAGCAGCTGGCCGCTGGCACGTTTCCAGAACGACTGGCCATCCGGATCGCGCGCCACAGTCTGGTCGATAACACTCGCGGCGAAGCGCCGGCTTGGAAAGAAGCGGAAATCGTGTCTGCAAAATTCACCATCAACGGACACAAACTCACTGGACACTGTGAGATGAAAGTGGCTGACAATTCACGAAGCTATTCCGCCGACCTAGTCGGAGAAATCTCTGTCAACGACGGCAAGGTCACACAGTTCGACGTGGTCGCGAAAGGTCAGTTCTTTGGCGAAGCCACGTATACTCCGCACGCGCCCAAGGGCAAATTTCCGCTGGCTGTTTCTTTTACTCTGGCTGATGGACAAGACATCGCCGACAGTATTCCTCCCGAAGGGGCTCGCGGCTGGTTGAAGGAGTACTTCCGATAAACATGAAGTGCGCGGTCCTGGAACTATGCCACATGACAAGCCTCACCGTGCTCCTTTTTTGCGCTCCTTTTTTTGCGCTCCATTCGTCAGAATTTCCGTTGACTGTTCGCGATCCCGATTCCACTCATCTCGTCCTGACCGGCACCGGCACCAGCATCGGTGTGCCGGTTGTGGGCTGCACGTGTGAGATTTGTACGTCCCAGCAGACTCGCAACCATCGCCTGCGTTCTGGAGTTCTTGTCCGAGCGCCGCTGGGGGAGTTTGTCATTGACACTGGGCCCGAACTACGACTGCAGCTGCTCCGCAATCAGGCGTCAATGATTCGAGCCGCCGTATTCACTCACGCCCACGCCGATCATATTATGGGGCTGGATGATCTCAGAATCTTTGGCTTTCGGCTAGAAAAAGAGCAGTTGCAAGCGGCCCGTCAGGCGGCCTTAGACCGCAACGTAACGTTCGACGAAGACGCGTTCCGTCGACATCTGGAGGCCAACATTCCACTGCATTGCGAAGCCGTGGTCGAAGATGCGCTTCGTCGCACCTTCGATTATGCATTTTCTGATCCCGCAATGCACAGTCATCGCTTTGCGGCGCCGCGATTGTCGTTTCAGCGAATCGCACCGGGAGTCGCCTTTGACTTACTGGGGCTGAAGGTATTGCCGATTCGGTTGAATCATGGTCCGCTGCCGATCCTCGGATTCCGGATTGGCGATGTGGCGTTCTGTACAGATGTCAGCACGATTCCGGCGGAAAGTCGTCAGCTGTTGCAGCACCTCGACACATTAGTCATCGATGCGCTGCGCTATGCCCCACACCCGACACATCTGAGTGTAGAACAAGCCTGCCAGTGGTCTGCCAGACTCAAGCCACGCCGCACAATCCTGACTCACATGTCCCACGACCTAGACTACAACCGGCTGTCGGCCGAATTACCGCGCGGCATCGAACCGGGCTTCGACGGACAACGGATCGAGATCGGGCAGTAGATCAGCATCGGGCGGTCTGGCATCAGTGTTAGCCGCAGGGCGTTAGCGCGGGCTGTTAAAAAGTTGGTATTTCACGGAGTTTTGGTTTGCGCAAGTTTTGCTCCTCAGTGTTGGTTGTCAGATCTTCTTTGCGGCGGCTCTGAAAACTGCGGGGGAGGTGGTCGGCGCACCACTGTGCGACGTTCTTGATGGAACAGGATTCTAGGGCCGAACGAATCAGGTCAGAACTGAGATCGGCGGTCGCGATGGCCATCGCCAGAATCTGTTTCGTCAGACTGTTGCCAGACGTCAGCCCCATCAACGGCTTGCCTCGACCGATCAGCGATTCCCAAACCTCACTGCTGCCGGAGAGTTTGCGATCATCATCAACGGCCTCGCACATCGGTTCGACCTGATCAAAAATCTGCTCTGCCAGCGCACGCGATTGGACGTGTCGCAGATCTTCTGTGATGCAACGCAGTTCAGCCATGGTGTTGGCCGCATACTCATGGCGACGGACAACACTGTTGGTACGTTGGCCGACACGCGACAGTTCGCTCCACAAGCTGATCGCATCGCAATACTCGTCCAGCCAGCCGAAATTCGCTTCCATCTTTGCAAGATGGCAGACGCGCCTGCTGACGAACTTTCAAATCTTGACTGCTGCACCAGATACAGCCCAACGCGCACCATGAAATTCTGGACCGTGGTGTGACACGGT